>DFIE01000019.1 GCA_002372735.1 Clostridiales bacterium UBA3705 | reverse complement strand
GTTGTTGCAGTGGACCATGGCCACCGGCATGCCCGAGGGAGTGGTGACCATGTCGATCTCCCGGTGGACGGCCAGGGCCTTGTCAGTGACAATCATGGCAAAGTCACTGGTGCCGGCGGACACATTGCCCGTGTGCACCCGGACGGAGTTGGTAGCCGCCATGCCGGTGCCCGCGTCGCCCTCGCAGGGGGCCACGGGGATGCCGGGCTGCAGGGTGCCGGTGGGATCCAGGAAGGCCGCGCCCTCCGGGGTCAGGCTGCCGCCGCTCTGGCCCGCCAGGCGGACCTGGGGCAGAATCTCCCGCAGGCGCCAGGGCATGGCCCGGATCTCTGCCAGATTGTCAAACTTGACCACCATGGATTGGTCGTAATCCATGGCCTCAGAGTCGATGGGGAAGATGCCGGAGGCCTCGCCGATGCCCACAAGCTTCTCCCCGGTGAGCCGGTAGTGGATGTAGCCTGCCAGCGTGGTGAGGAAGGCGATATCCTTGACGTGGGGCTCCCCGTTCAGGATGGCCTGGTACAGGTGGGCAATGCTCCACCTTTGGGGAATGTTGAAGCCGAAGAGGTCGGTGAGGGCCGCCGCGGCGGGGCCGGTGATGGTGTTGCGCCAGGTGCGGAACTCCGCCAGCTGGTTGCCGGCATAGTCAAAGGGCAGATACCCGTGCATCATGGCGGACACACCCATGGCGCCCACGTTGGTCAGCTTGACGCCAAACTTTGCTTCCACGTCCTTTTTCAGATTGGCAAAGCAGGTCTGCAGGCCGGTGTGCACCAGGCCCATGTCATAGGTCCAGATGCCGTTTACCAGCTGGTTTTCCCACTCAAAGTCGCCCTGGGCCACTGGAATGTGGTTTTCATCGATCAACACGGCCTTGATTCTTGTGGAACCAAGCTCAATGCCGATGGTACAAGTTTTCAATTCCATATCGTTCTCCTATTGCCTATTGCCTGAACTCGAAGAGTCACGAAGTATGCCTGTTGCCTGTTACTTCAGCTTCCAGATCAGATCCTTCACCAGCAGCTCCTCCTCCAGCTTTTCGGGGGTGGTATCCTTGCCGATGTGGACGAACTCGATGTCCATCATCCGGGCCCAGTCACGCATCATCTCGGCGGTGACGTCGTAGCTGAGCACCGTGTGATGGGCGCCGCCGGCGGTGATCCAGCACTCCACGCCGGTGAGCAGGTCCGGCATGGCCCGCCACATGACCCGGGCCACGGGGAGGTTGGGCATGGGCAGGATGGGCTTTACGGCCTCAATGTCCTGAACGATCAGCCGGAGCCTGCCGCCCATGTCGATGAGGCTGGCCACGATGCCGGGGCCGGCCTTGCCCTCGAAGACCAGGCGGGCCGGGTCCTTCTCGTTCATGCCGATGCCCAGGTGATGGGTCTCAATCCGGGGCTTGTCCGCCGCCAGGGATGGGCAGACCTCCAGCATGTGGGCGCCCAGGCTGTACTCCTTGCCCTCTACCAGGTGATAGGTGTAGTCCTCCATGAAGGCGGAGGCGCCGTTGCCGTTCTCGCCCATGGCCTTCAAAATCGCGGTCATGGCGGAGACCTTCCAGTCGCCCTCGCCGCCGTAGCCGTAGCCCAGGGCCATCAGGTGCTGGGAGGCCAGGCCGGGGAGCTGCTCCATGCCGTACAGATCCTGGAAGGTGTTGGAGAAGGCCTTGCAGCCCTCCCGGTCCATCATCTTCTTCATGGCGATTTCTTCCTTGGCCTGGTAGCGGATGGCGGCCAGGTTGTCGGTGGCCACGTCATAGGCGGCCTCGTACTCCGCCACCAGGGCGTCGATCTCTTCTTCGGTGACCTTGCCCATCTCTTTGACCAGATCGCCCACGGCCCAGGTGTTCACCTGCCAGCCCAGCTTGATCTGGGCCTCTACCTTGTCGCCCTCGGTGACGGCGACCTCTCGCATATTGTCGCCGAAGCGCATGACCTTCATGTCCTTACTGACGGCCACGCCGATGGCGGCCTTCATCCAGTCGGACAGGCGCTTATGGACCCGGGCGTCCTGCCAGTGGCCGGCAATGACCTTGCGGGGCTTGCGCAGCCGGGCGCCGATGAAGCCGTGCTCCCGGTCGCCGTGGGCGGCCTGGTTCAGGTTCATGAAGTCCATGTCGATGTCTTCGTTGGGAATCTCAATATTATATTGTGTAGCCAGGTGGCACCAGGGCTTCTGCAGGTCCCGCAGGCCGTCGATCCACATCTTGCTGGGGGAGAAGGTGTGGCACCAGGTGATGATGCCGGCGCACTCCGGGCGGTAGTTGGCCTCCCGGACAGTCTCGGTGATCTCCTTGTTGGTCTTGGCAGTGACCTTGTACACCACGGGGTACGGCAGGACCTTGCTCAGCTCCGCAGCCATTTCCTGGGCGCGGGTGGCCACAGTCTCCAGCACCTCGGGGCCGTACAGAAACTGGGAGCCCACCACAAACCAAAATTCGTAATTCTTCATTTTCAATTGACCTCCTGTGATCAGGTATTGTCCAAATCTTCCGACGCCTGGGCCTGCTTTTGATTCTCATAGGGGATCAGAACCAGGTCCTCGGTAATGTCATAGACCATGAAACAAATGGGATATTGGGTCAGCGAGACCCAGATCAGCACCAGCAGCACCGAGCCGATGAGCGGCATCAGCGCCGCCAGGGCCACTGCCAGGAACGCCACCAGCAGCAGCGTGCCGATGGAGTAGACCGGCTTGGAAATGCTGAGGAGAAACGCGTTCTTCAGGCCGTTGACCACGCTGATGTCCAGCACGGCAATGACCACAAAGAAGTACTCCCCTACCAGCACCGCCACCGCGACCATCAGCATACCCAGGGCAAAGAACACCACGGCCACAAAGCCCAGCTGCAGGTTGCCGTTGGCCAGGCTCATAAAGAAGTAGCCGCCGAAGAGCAGCACCCCGAAGCCCAGGGCCGGCAGCATGGTGCGCCAGAAGCTGCGCTTGAATTCCTTCCAGAATTCGGTGAACAGGAAGATGTTGCCCTCTTTATAAATGATGACGCACACCCGGTTCAGCGCCGTGAGGGCCGCAGGGAGGGTAAACACCGGCAGAGAGAACACCACAAACAGCAGGTTTACGGCAACCAGCTTCCAAAAGTGGGTCATGGCCATGACGCCCGCTCTGGGCCAGCCGGTGGAGGGTGCCGGACGGCCGGCGCCCTCCCGCTGAAATCGGTTGGAAAACCATTTCATAAGGGGCTCAGCTCTTCATGCCGGTGAGGACGATGCCCTCAACGAAGTACTTCTGGCCCAGCAGATAGAAGATGATGCCGGGGGCGAAGGACATACAGGTGGCGCACATGATGGCGGAATAGTCCTGCTTGAGGGAGCCCTTGAACTGGGACAGGCCCAGGGCGATGGTGAACTTCTTGGCGTCGTGGATGTACAGGGACTGCTGGATCAGGTCGTTCCACATCTGGGTGAACAGCAGCAGGGCAACCACGATCATGGCGGCCTTGATGGCGGGAACGATGATGCTGATCAGAATCCGGAAATGGCCGGCGCCGTCGATGGTGGCAGCCTCGTCCAGCTCACGGGGGATGGTCATGATAAACTGACGGATCAGATAGATGTTAAAGGCGCCGCCGCCGCAGAAGTAGGGCAGGATCAGGGGCCAGTAGGAGCCGTTCAGCTTAAAGATGTTGGTCCACATGATGTACAGGGGGATCAGGGTGACCATGACGGGCAGGAACATGGAGCCGATGACCAGGGTGAAGAGGAACTTCTTGCCCACAAAGCGCATCCGGGCGAAGGCGTAGCCGCCCATCACGGCGGTGACGGTGCCGGCGATCACAGAGGGCACAATGATGATCATGGTGTTCTTCAGGTAGGTCCAGAAGTCAAAGTGCACCAGGGCCTTCGGATAGTTGGAGAACAGCCAGTCCGGGGGGAAGAAGGGGACCGTGTTGGCAAAAAGCTGGTTGTTGCTCATCAGAGAGGAGCGGAAAATCCACCAGATGGGCAGCATACACAGGGCGGAGAAGAAAACCACCAGGGCAAAGCACACCGCATTGATGATTTTTTCCCGGCGTTTTCTGCTGGCCAGACTTGAAGCTTTATTCATCAGTCGTCGCCTCCTTGGTTGAACATCCAGGATTTACTGGTGGCAAACAGAATGACCGTGAAAATACCGATCAGAATAAACAGCATCACCGAGACCGCCGCGGCGTAACCGAACTTACGGCTTTCAAAGGCGTACTGATACATGACGTAGGACACAAAGCGGGAGGACGAGCCCGGGCCGCCCTTGGTCAGCGCAAGGGCCGGCGTGATGACCTGCAGGTTGGTGATCAGCGCCATGAGCAGGTTATAGAAGATGATGGGGCTCATGCAGGGGATGGTAATGTTCCAGAACCGCTGCCAGGCGTTGGCGCCGTCTACCTCAGCGGCCTCCAGATAGGTGCGGGGCACGTTTTGCAGGCCGGCCAGGAAAATGACGATCAGGTTGCCGGCCAGCCATATGCTGACCAGGGCCAGAGACGGGGCCACCAGCTTGGCGTCATTGACAAAGCCCACCCGGGGCAGATGGAAGATCCGGTTGAGGATGTAGTTGAACAGACCGTAGTTGATGTTGTACAGCCAGTTCCAGCCCAGATACACAGCCACGGCGGGCAGCAGATAGGGCAGATAGAAAACGGCGCGCCAGAAGCCCCGGGCGGGGATCTTCCGGTTCAGCAGCAGGGCGATGGTCAGGGAGTAGATCATGCTGCCGATCACCGCCATAAAGGTGTAATAAAGGGTGACCAGCACAGAGGTCTTGAAGTAGGGGTCAGTGGTCAGCAGCCTGATGTAGTTCTGCAGGCCCACAAACTTAAAGCCGGTAAAGCCGTTGCCCTTCCAGCTGAAGAAGCTCAGGCCAAACACCTCCATCAGCGGTACATAGGTGAGGAAAATCAAACCGATGATCGAAGGGATGAGGCAGAGATATGCGGTGCGGTTTTCCGCCCGCATCAGGGCGTTGCGCGGTTTTTTGTTCTTCTTGCTCGACAAGAGTCTCACCTCATTTCGTAGAGATACAGGATTCTCTCAGCCGCAGCGGCGCACAGCGTGCGCCGCGGGAACGAACGGTGCGTGGTGCGCACTGTGCGCCGCTACGGGAAGGCTGAGAAGGCTAGGGTAAGGGCGTCCGCCCGTAGCCGGACGGACGCCCCGTGATTATGGAATGATATCCTTGGGGAATAGATTATTCGCCCGCGAAGATCTCCTGCAGGTGAGGCTCGGCTTCGGCCAGGGCATCAGCAGCAGTCTTGTCGCCGGTCCAGACGGGACCCAGCTCGGAGCGCAGGTACTCCAGGAACTCGTTGGTGTGGGGGACATAGTACCAGCAGGTGGAGACGGCCTTCTCCATGGTGTAGTCAACCACAGCGGCCTTGTACTCGTCGTAGTCGGGGAAGTTGGGGTTGTCAACCCACTTGTGGGTCAGCTCTTCGTTGGTGTAGTACTCTTCCAGAGTGGGCATCCAGATGCCGCTCTCCACCAGGCCCCAGTTGTTCTCGATCTGGCTGTACCATCTGATGAACTCCAGAGCCTCGGGCAGGTGCTTAGTCTGAGAGAACACAACCTGAGGACCGCCGGTCACGATGGTGACCTCGTTCTTCATGACGGGCAGACGGGCAACACCGTAGTTGAACTCAACGGTGTTCATGCAGGTGCCGACGTTCCAGGCACCGCCGGTGGCCATGGCCACGTTGCCGGCAGCGATGGTGGACTGGATGCCGGAGTCTTCCAGACCGTCACGGTACTGGGCGACATGGTCAACCAGGTACAGGTCAGCGACCTTCTGGATGGATTCAGCAACCTCGGGGGTGTTGATGGTGCATTCCTTGCCGTCCTCGGAGAACCAGCGGCCGCCGTTGGACAGAGCCCAAACCTCAAGCTGCCAGGTCCAGTTGTCGACGTTGCAGCCGTACTGCACGATGTTGTTGGGGTCAAAGTCGGGGGAGGTGGCGTTGTTGCCGTTGGCGTCCAGGGTCAGGAGCTTAGCGGTCTCAACGAACTCGTCCCAGCTCATGGGAGTGCGGGCATCGGGATAAGCAATGCCGGCAGCGTCGAACATATCCTTGTTGTAGTACAGGAACAGGGCCTCGTTGGCGCCGGAGTAAGCAACGGGAACACCGTCAGCCTTGAAGGTGATGGAGTCCAGAGGCATGGATTCGGCGCCCTCGTACATGGCGGAGACGTCAGCCAGCAGGCCGTCAGCGGCGAAGTCCAGAACGCCGTTCTCGTTCATGATGCCGCAGTCGGGAAGCTGATTGCCGGCAGCCATGGAGTTCAGGGTGGAGGTGTACTCTTCGTTGGGGATGGCGACCAGCTCTACGAAGATGTGGTCGTTCTCGGCATTGAACTTGTCCAGGATGGCCTGGGTGTCACGAGCCTCCTCGGGGGTGCCCCAGTAGGAGTAGGTGATGGTAACCTTCTCGCCGTCGGGAGCGGGAGCAGTCTCGCCCTCAGTCTCGGGAGCAGCATCGCCCTCGGTCTCAGGAGCGGGAGCAACCTCGGTCTCGGTCTCGGGAGCGGGAGCAGCCTCGCCTTCGGTCGCGGGAGCATCGGGAGCCGCGGGCTGCTCGGCGCAGGCCGCGAACAGGGTTGCAACCATCAGAACGCAGAGCAGCAGTGCAATGAGTTTCTTCATGATTTTCTTTCCTTTCCTTTTAATAAAGTTTTTTATTATTACACAGCGGCTTCCTGCCGCAGCATAATTACGTGTTGGGCTCTGCCCCGGGGACCAGGCCCCAGAGACCGGCCTTGAGCCAGACGGTCATTTCGCCGGGCTGGCGGTTGCACCACAGGCAGTAGGGCACTGCCGTGAACCGGCCGGGCTGCAGGTGGAACCGGGGCCTGCCGTACAGGCCGGAGACGCCGGAGCTCAGCCTGCCGCCCTCAAAGGACA
Organism: Clostridiales bacterium UBA3705; assembly: GCA_002372735.1. Next base: position 2,996 of record DFIE01000019.1, on the reverse strand, counting down.
AGACGGGCAAATCCCCGGGAAGTTCCCGACAGGGCGGATTTATTTTGACCGCCGCGTCGTCCCGGACAAAGATGTTGGCCAGGTTCTCGCCGTTGTCGGTCTGCTCCAGGCAGTAGACGTAGGGGCCGTACACCAGGGCCAGCCGGCCCAGATCCGCCCGGACCCGGGTGTTGGCGCTGACCCACTGGGGCCGGAGCTGGCCGGTGAGCACCAGGTGCTGCTTGCCCGGCCTGGACACTGCCAGCACGGCATAGCCGTTTTCCACCGCGGGGCGGATGACCTTGCCGTCAAGGACAAAGGCGTGGTTTTCAAAGTAGGAGGGGATCCGCACCCGGAGCATAACCGAGCCCTCGCCGGAGGTTTCAAGGTTAAAGTCGATGCGGCCGCCCTGCATCATGCGGGAGTTCATCTCCAGCCGGACCTCTACCCCCCGGATGACGGTTTGGATGGAGGAGGAGATCAGCTGGTTGACGTACAGGGATTTTTCGTCCTGGGCGTAGATGTACTGGCCAAGGGAGGCCAGGGTGCGGGCAATGTTGGACGGGCAGCAGGCCACGTCGAACCAGCGCTGGCGCACGGGCTTGACATGGGCCATGGAGGTGGAGGGCAGGCAGTTTTCCGGCCAGACCTCCAGGGGGTTGACGTAGAAGTACCGGTCCCCCTCGGCCTGGATGCCGCCCAGCACCGTGTTGCACAGGGCCCGCTCCACGGTGTCGTAGTATCGGGCGCTGCCGGTGAGGGCCGCCATGCGCTGGCCGAACATCATCAGGCCCACGCTGGCGCAGCTTTCGCAGTACATGCGGTCGTTGGGCAGATCGTAGTCGGCGGTGAAGCGCTCCAGGTGGCCGGAGGAGCCGATGCCGCCGGTGATGTACATCCGCTTTTCGGTGACGTTTTTCCAGAGCTCCAGGCAGGCGGTTTTCATCTCCTCGTCGCCGGTCTCCTTGGCCACGTCGGCCATGGCGGAGAACATATACATGGCCCGCACCGCGTGACCCTCGGCGGTCCGCTGTTGGACCGGGGGCAGCTGGGTCTGGGCGTATTTGTCGTCATAGTCGGCAAACTCCGGGAAGATCCGGTTCTTGCCGGTGCGCGCCAGCTCCTGGAGCAGGTAGTTGGGGCTGCTGCCCCGGATACGCAGGAAGTGCCGCGCCATTTCGGCGTATTTGGCCTGGCCGGTGAGCCGGGAGAGCTTGATCAGCCCCAGCTCCACCTCTTGGTGGCCGGGATAGCCGTGGCACTGGTCGGCCCCGTCGCCGAAGACCCGGCAGATCAGATCTGCCAGCTTGACGGCAACGTCCAGAATGGTCTGGCTGCCGGTGGCCTGGTGATAGGCCACTGCCGCCTCCATCAGGTGGCCGGCGCCGTAGAGCTCGTGGCCCTCAGCGAGATTTTTCCACTTGAGCTCGGGGTGGTCAATGGTAAAGTAGGTTTGCAGGTAGCCATCCTCTTCCTGGGCAGCGGCAATCAGCTGCACCAGCTCGTCGGCCACAGGCAGCAGCTCCTGCCCCCGCCCGCTCTGCAGGCAGAAGGCCAGGGTCTCCAGCCATTTATAGGCATCGGTGTCACAGAACACCGCGCCCCGGTGATGCCCGGCGCTGCGGCCGGCGGCAATCTTGAAGTTTTCGATACAGTAGGATTTCTCCACGCCGGGAATCCGGTCATTCAACACATCCCACTGGTAGGGCAGCAGCTTTTTGGTGACGGTATCAATGTAGCTGCCGAACAGAGGGTCAGTGACCACGACACCCCGCAGAGAAGGCGTGACGATATTCTGTTTCATTGGTTCCTCCAACTGATGTTAATCGTTTTCCCGGAAGTGGACCATACCCTTTCTGCTGTGGTGCGCGGGGTAACTGTGAGCTGACTGTCATTCTGATCCGGCGGCATCCCTTGTGCCGGGTCAAAATGGGCGCAAGTAAACGTTTACCTTCCTGCCTATACTATACACCAGAAACCCCAATTTGTAAATTGGGTATTTCGCTGTTTTTCATCCTGCTTTTTCATGCAGTTTTCACAATTCCATAAAACCACCTTGATTTTTTTATTTTCTATTGTATACTAGATTTGATGTTAACACGTTTGTTTACGGGTTTCATCACTTTTTTGAACCGGAGGAACGCTATGGCTACCATTCGATCCATTGCCGAACGGGCAAATGTCTCAATTGCTACGGTCAGCAAGGTCCTCAATGGCAAAAACGGTGTCAAAGAGGAGACCAGGCAACTGATATTAAACGTTGCACAGGAGCTGAACTACCGTCCCAATCTCAACGCCCGCAGCCTGAAATCCGGCCGCGCCTACACCATCGGCATCATTGCAGAGGATATTACGGTGTTCAACACCCCGGATATCATTGACGGCATCGCCCTGGCCTGTGACCGGGCCAATTATCACTATATCCTGGCCAATCTGCGGCTGTTCAAGCGCTTTGGCCACCACATGCCCGACGAGGCCACCCATATGGCCATTTTGAAGGACGCAATCAGCGTGCTGCTGTCCAGACAGGTGGCGGGCATCCTGTACGTGGGCAGCCACAGCCATGTGGTGAACTGTCTGGCCGAGCTGACGGAGGTGCCCATTGTGTGCGCCTACTGCACCAGCCCCTCCCTGACGTCGGTGATCTATGACGACGAAAAGGCGGGCTACGACCTGACCGAGTGCCTGCTGCGCCACGGGGACACCCGCATCGGCATGATCACCGGCCCGGTGGAGAGCCCCCACAGCACCAACCGCTCCAGGGGCCATATGCGGGCCCTGTATGCCCACAGCGTCCCCTACGACCCCACCCTGACCCTGCCCGGCGACTGGGAGCGGGACAGCGGCTTTGCCTATGCCAAAACCCTGATCGACGCAGGGGTCACCGCCATCTTTGCCCACAACGACATTATGGCCCTGGGCGTGCTGGACTACTGCAACGCCAACGGCATTGACGTGGGCAAGGATCTGCGGCTGATCGGCTTTGACAACCGGGACATCTCATTGGTCACCCGGCC
>DFIE01000018.1 GCA_002372735.1 Clostridiales bacterium UBA3705 | reverse complement strand
CGGGACGTCGAGTAGAGCAGCCCGGTGGGCTGCGAGATTTTATCGCCGGTTGCCGGAGCTATGCTCCGGGAAATGGCATCTATCAATACGCCGTCCCCTACGGCGAGATGGAAATCGGCGCCTCTGCAGGCAAGGCACAGACCCCGGTGGTAACGGGCAAACCGGGCGCGGGCCGTCAGTGAAGCCGGCCCTACGGGCCGATTGCTTCCAGTTCTGCTGCTTCTCTTTTTCTTAATCTAACAATATTTTTACCGGACGGTCGAGTCGCATCGAATCCGGGGTCACCACGCAGTCCAAGGCCAGAATCTCAACACCGGCCTGCTTTGCCTCCAGCATGGCGTCTGCAAACGCAGGATCTGTGTGCCGGTTGGGGGTAAAGACATGGATGCCTTTCATCTGGATCACCAGCAGCACGATTGCTCGGCCGCCTTGTCTGGCGTATTCCGTCAACCCCCGCAGATGCTTCACGCCGCGTTGGGTAGGGGCGTCCGGAAACAGAGCGAGACCGTCCTGCTCCAACGTGCAGCCCTTGACCTCCAGCAGACAGGTGCCTTCCGGTGTGAGAATTTGAAAATCAAACCTGGAATCTCCGTGCACCACCTCACGGTGAATCTCTGCCTCCGGGCCGAAAAGCATGCCTGTGGCGAGCCACTCTGCTGCGGCTTGGTTTGGCGCCTGGGAGTCCATATTGATCAGCATCATTCCGGAAGATGTCTTTTTTTCCACTGCAATCAAATCCCATGCGGTTTTACGCCCCGGCTTCTCTCCCGCTGCCAGCCAGACCCTGGCGCCGGGCACCAATAGCTCCCTGCAACGGCCGGTGTTTTTCACGTGAACAGTTTCTTCAGCACCGTTCAGCAGCACCCTGGCAATGAACCGGTTTGGTCTTGCAAGAAAAACTGCGGGAATCACGTTTGCGTATTTCATGTAAACCACCTCATGCAAACTTTACGTATATTTTACAAAGAAACAGATATAATTGCAATTCATGTTATGAAAATCTGTAAAAAAACTTAAGATAGCGTAAAATTAAACTTGATAATCAGGTTAAATTCTGGTATTGTGTAGTTGGTAGAGTTTGGTCTATATTCATATCCGAGGAGGAACAATATGCTGCCTTTTCTTGACGGTATCCGGGTGTTCAACTTCTGGTCTGTGGTGCTGCGTCTGCTGCTGGCGATGCTGGCCGGCGGTATACTGGGATACGGCAGAAGCAAGCAGGCCCGTAATGCCGGGTTCCGCACCTATATGATCATCAGCGTTGGTGCGGCAATGGCGGTTGTGGTTACGTTATATCAATATGAAATGATTCAAACCGCCTGGGCTGAGGATGTAGCCCGGATTGGTGAAAAATTTGACGCCGCCCGCTTGGCCTCCCAGGTCATTACCGGGATTGGCTTCCTTGGCGCCGGGATCATTATCAAAGCAGCCCACCAACAGGTGACCGGTTTAACAACCGCCACGGGTCTGTTTGCCAACGTGTGTATGGGCATTGCCGCCGGCGCCGGGTTTTATGAGCTGGTGCTGATCAGCCTGCTGCTGATTGCTGTGGTGCTCAATGTGATGTCCCCGCTGGAGATTCTTTACAAGCGCCGGCTGCGCAATATCACCCTGAATGTAGAGTTTAACCAGGTGGAGGACATTGGCAAAATTGTCCATGTGATGGAGGAACGCGGCTCCAAAATCTATGACATCGACGTGGAACGCACAGAGCGCAGTGGGGATAAATATCCTTCCGCCATCATTATCCTGCAGATGAGCAAACACAACCACTCCCACTCTGATATGCTTTCCTCAGTGGCGGAGTTGAGCTGCGTGCACTCGGTGCAGGAGCTGGTATCCTAAGAAGGAGGCTGTCTTATGTTAACCATTTTTGATTCTCTCCGGGACCTCTCCTTCTGGGCGGTTCTTGTGCGGATGCTTCTGGCCTGCTTCTGCGGCACTCTGGTGGGGCTGGAGCGGTCGGCAAAGAACCGGCCTGCGGGCTTCCGCACCCATATTTTGGTGTGCCTGGGTGCTGCTGTTGCAGCGGTCACCGGCTTGTACATTTATCTGGGACTTGAGCTGCCCTCTGACATGGCGCGGATCAGCGGCCAGGTGATTTCCGGCCTGGGCTTTATCGGCGCGGGCACCATTATCATCACCAAAAAGCTCACCATCAAGGGGCTGACTACGGCAGCCGGTCTGTGGGCCACCGGTATCATTGGCATTGCCATTGGCAGCGGCTATTATGAGCTGGGCATTCTGGGCACCGGCCTGGTGCTGCTGGCGGAAACCTGGTTGGCCAAGCTGGGCGGCACCATTCAGACGTCCCCGGAATACACCCTTGAGGTGCTATATAATGACAAGACCACCCTCGATCAGGTTTTGCGCTACTGCAAGGACAGCCGCATGGCCATTGTGAAGCTGCAGATCCACTCTCTTGAGAAGGAAGAGGCAGCTGACTACGCCGCGGAAATCCGCATGCGCGGCAACCGGGATTGCCAGACCATGGTCAGCAGGGTTCAGCTGATGCACGGTGTGGTCTCCGCCACAGACATTGAGATTTAGGCCCTTTCCGAAAGCTCCGGCTCCGGCCGGAGCTTTTTTGCACGCGTTTTGCCCCGGCGGCATAGGATACCCCAGCAAAAAACAGGGGAGGAGAGCGCGATGGAGCTGCTTCTGAGCAGTCTGAAGCCCGGGCAGAGCGCCCGGGTCACCTGTGTGGACCCGGCCTGGACCGGGGCAATACGGCTCAGGGAGCTGGGCCTGGTGGAAGGGACGGAGATCAAATGCCAGCGCAGAAGTCCGCTGGGGGATCCTGCCCTGTATGCTTTGCGGGGAATGCGCATTGCCCTGCGCCGGGCCGACTGCGCCAGGATCCGCTGCGCACGCCTGCCCGACGAAAGGGAGGAGGCAGCACTATGACAGAGGCTGAAACATGGACCATTGCCCTGGCGGGGAATCCCAATGTGGGCAAGAGCACCCTGTTTAACGCCCTGACCGGGCTGCGCCAGCACACCGGCAACTGGCCGGGAAAGACCGTTGCGGTGGCCGAGGGCAGCTGCCGCTGGCAGGACCGGCAGCTGCGGCTGGTGGATCTGCCGGGCACCTACAGTCTGCGCGGGGACTCCCCGGAGGAGACGCTGAGTGCAGACTTTCTTTCTTCCGGAGAGGCGGACTGCGTGGTGGCAGTGCTGGACGCCACCTGTCTGGAGCGGAGTCTGCGGCTGTGCCTGGAGATCCTGGACCGGACGGACCGGGTGGTAGTTTGCCTGAACCTGATGGACGAAGCCCTGCGCGCCGGCAGCAGCCCGGACCCGGAGATTCTCTCCCGGGCGCTGGGGGTGCCGGTGGTGCCTGCCCGACGGGACCGGCCCAAAATGCTGCGGGCGCTGCTGGCAACGGCAGCGCTGGTTTGCGCCGGCGGGACGGAGCCCGGACCGGTGCCCAGGCCCGGGGATGCAGTGGCCTTTTGCGCAGACCTGGCCTGTGCAGCCTGCCCCGGGGGCAATCGACCCCGGGCCGAGGGTGTGGACTGGCTGCTGCTGGGGAAATATACCGCCTATCCCGCCTTGCTGTTGCTGCTCTTCGGCCTGCTTTGGCTGACCTTGGAGGGGGCGAATCTCCCCTCTGCATTGCTGCAGCAGGGGTTTGACCGGCTGGGCACTGCCCTGGGAGGGTGGCTGGATGGCTGGCCCCGCTGGCTGCGGGGGGCGCTGTTGGACGGAGTGTACGCCACCACTGCAAGGGTCATCGCAGTGATGCTGCCGCCAATGGCCATCTTTTTTCCTTTGTTCACCCTGCTGGAGGATCTGGGGTATCTGCCCAGGGCGGCGTTTCTGCTGGATCGCCCCTACGCCTGCGCCGGCAGCTGCGGCAAACAGGCCCTGACAGCCTGTATGGGCCTGGGCTGCAATGCCGTGGGGGTGACAGGCTGTCGGATTCTTGGGTCCAGACGGCAGCGGCTGGCGGCGGTGGTGACCAACAGCATGATCCCCTGCAACGGCAGATTCCCCACCCTGGTAGTACTGCTGTCGTTCTTCCCCCTGGGAACGTCCGCAGCGGGTAGGGCCGCGGCGCTGCTGGGGCTGCTGGCAGTGGCCCTGGGGATGAGCCTGGCGGTGACCCGGGTGCTGACCTGGTTGTTGGGCAGGGAAGAGCAGGCCCATTTTTTCCTGGAGCTGCCGCCCTACCGCAGGCCCCAGGTGGGACGGCTGCTGGTGCGGTCTGTACTGGACAGAACTCTCCGGGTGCTGGGCAGGGCGGCGGCAGTGGCGGCCCCGGCGGGGCTGGTGATTTGGCTGCTCACGGTGCTGCGCTCCGGGGATCGGAGCCTGCTGCAGTGGCTGCGCCTGGGCCTGGAGCCTTTGGGAGGAGCCCTGGGCATGAGCGGGGCGCTGCTGCTGGCCTTTTTACTGGGCTGGCCGGCCAATGAGCTGGTGCTGCCCCTGTGGGTGCTGATCATCGGCGCGGGGACGGGTCTGGCGGACTGGGGCGCCCAGACACTGACCGCTCTGCTTCGGCAGCAGGGAATGGACTGGCGGATGGCCCTATGCACCGCGGTGTTCTGCCTGTTCCACTGGCCCTGCAGTACTACGGTGCTCACCGTGCGCAGAGAGACCGGTAGCCTGAAATGGACGCTTCTGTCGGTGATTATCCCCACTGCAGTGGGGGCCGGGCTGTGCGCCATGCTGCACCTGGTGCTGGGCCGGCTGGGATAGCCGGAGAAAAATGCGACAAATTGCGGAAAAACACAAGATTACAGCTTGCAAAGTGGGGGAAAAATTGATACAATATATTGAATTATTTTATCTATAGTAGGAGACTATCGCGTGTATCTCAAATCACTGGAAATACAAGGCTTCAAGTCCTTCCCGGATAAGACCGTCCTGAGCTTCGGCGACGATATCACGGCCATTGTGGGGCCTAACGGCTCGGGCAAGTCCAATATTTCCGACGCCATACGCTGGGTCATGGGCGAACAGAGCACCCGGGCCCTGCGTGGCGCAAAGATGGAGGACGTCATTTTCGGCGGCACCCAAAAGCGAGCCCAGGTAGGCTTTGCGGAGGCCAGCCTGGTGCTGGACAATTCCGACGGTGCCCTGCACTATGACGCCCGGGAGGTCATGGTGACCCGCCGCTACTATCGTTCCGGGGAGAGCGAGTATTATATCAACAAGCAGTCTGCCAGACTGCGGGACATCAACGAGCTGTTTATGGACACCGGCCTGGGCCGGGAGGGCTATTCCAACATCTCCCAAGGCCGGATTGACGAAATCCTCTCCGTCAAGAGCACCGACCGCCGTGAGATCTTTGAGGAGGCGGCAGGCATCTCCAAGTACCGCCACCGCAAAGAGGAGACCGAGCGGCGCCTGGCCCACACTGAGGACAATCTGCTGCGGATCTCCGACAAAATCTCCGAGCTGGAGCTCCAGGTGGAGCCTCTGCGGGAGCAGGCGGAAAAGGCGCAAAAGTATCTGGCCCTGCGCCAGGAGCTGAAGGGTATTGAGATTGCCGTCTGGCTGCAGAGTCTGGAGCGCCTGGCGGCCACTGCCCAAAAGGCGGAGGAGGACTATCACTCCGCGGTGTTCATCCTTCAGCAGGAGCACAATCTCATTGAGTCTCTCTACCAGCAGTCCGACCGGCTCAACCAGGAGCTCCGGGACCGGGACCTTGCCCTGGAGGAGCAACGGGGCACCATCACCGCCCAAGAGGCGGAGGCCCAGCGCCTGGAGGGACAGCTGGCGATCCTGCACACCGAGCAGACCAACAATCAGACCAACATCGACCATCTGCGCCGGGAGCTGGAGGAGCAGGATGCCCGCAACGGCGGCATCCACGGCAAGATGGAGGCCCATCGGGCCCGCCTTGGGGAGATTGACGCCCAGGCCAAAGCCCTGGAGCTGGAGCTCCGGGCCCTGGAGGGGCAGATCCAGGCGCTGACCGAGTCCGCCCAGGGGCTGACCCGCAGCTATCTGGAGCTGCGCAACCGTCACGCCGCCTGCGCGGCCCGGATCGCGGGCAAACGGGCGGATGCCGCCGCAGCCCAAACCGCCATTGAGCGGGCCGAGGCCCGCACCCAAGAGCTCAGCGGCGACCGGGACGCCGCCCATAACCGCCGGGCCCAGACCCAGGCCCAGCTGACCCAGTGCCGCAAAAAGCTGACCTCCGCCCGGGAGGACGCCCAGTCCGCCCGCAACACCCTGGAGGGCTATGCCCTGCGCCGAAAGGCCAGGGCGGACAAGGCCGAGCAGCTGGCCCATACCCTGCAGCAGCAGACGGTAGAGCGGGACACCGCCGCCTCCAGGCTGCGGATGTTCCGGGAGATGGAGCGGGACTATGAGGGCTATACCAAGGCGGTCAAGTTTGTCATGCAGGAGGCGGCCAGGGGCAGCCTGCGCAACATTCACGGGCCGGTCTCCCGGCTGATCCAGACCGAGGATCGGTTCTCCGTGGCCGTTGAGATTGCCCTGGGCAGCGCCATGCAGCACATTGTGGTCTCCACCGAGGCCGACGGCAAGCAGGCCATCGGCCTGCTGAAAAGTCGGGACCAGGGCCGGGCCACCTTCCTGCCCATGAGCACAATGACCTCCCGCCTGCTGCAGGAGCAGGGGCTGGAGCGGTGCCGTGGCTACCAGGGCCTGGGCTCCCAGCTGGTGCGGTGCGAGGAGCGCTATCGCCCGGTGGTGGAAAATCTGCTGGGCCGCACGGTCATCTGCGACACCCTGGACAATGCGATTGCCATGTCCCGGACCTATCGGGCCCGGTTCAAAATCGTCACTCTGGACGGCCAGGTGATGAATGCCGGCGGCTCCATGACCGGAGGCAGCGTCAGCCGCAGTGCCGGCGTCCTGTCCAGGGCCAACGAGATCACCCGGCTGGAGCAGCAGATCAAGGCCATGGATCAGACCCTGGAAAACACCCGCCGCCAGTTGGCAGAGGCCAACCGCCAGGCGGAGCTGGTGGACTTTGAGGTCACCACCGTCCAGGGCCGCCTGCGCCAGAGCGAGGACGAGATCCTCCGGCTGGAGGGCGAGGAGAAGCAGTACAGCGTACTCTACGACGCCATCTGCCAGGCCACTGACCAAAACGACCGGGAGATTGAAAATCTCCAAGCCGGGGCCCAGGCGGACAGCCGCCGCAAGGCCGCCCTGGAGGCGGAAATCGGCAGGCTGGAGCAGGAGGCCGACACCCTCCAGGCAGACATCGACAGCCTCACCTTAGACCAGGATGAGGCAAACACCCAAGCCGCCCAGCTCACCGATCGCCTCACCAGTCTGAAAATGGACCAGGCGGGTCTCAGCGCGGAAAAGCTCACCGCCATGGAGAGTCTGCGCCAGCTGGAAACCCTGGCTGCCGAGCTGGAGGGCGACCGCAGCGCCAAGGAGGAGCGGATCCGCACCCTGGAGACTGCCCTGCAGGACCAGGGCGGGCGGCAGACGGAGCTGGAGCAGGCGCTGGCGCGCCAGCGGGCCGCGGTGGATCAAGCCCGGGCCGCGCTGACTGAGGCCACCTCCCGCCGGGCTGCCGTGGAGGCCGAGCGTACCGCCACGGACAAGCAGGCCCAGCAGAAGAATAAAGATATCATTGATATGGAGCGGGAATCTGCCCGCCTGGAAACAAAAATGAACAGCGCCCGGCTGGAGGAGAAGCAGATCATCGACAAGCTCTGGGATACCTACGAGCTTACCCCCTCCCTGGCGCCGGAGCAGGCAGCCGAGATCGAGTCGGTCACAGCTGCCAACCGGCGGATCGCCGAGCTCAAGCGCAAGCTCCACGCCCTTGGCACCCCCAATCTGGGCGCCATCGAGGAATACGCCCGGGTTTCCGAGCGGTATGACTACTTAAACGGCCAGCGCAATGACGTGCTGCAGTCCAAAAAGGAGCTGCTGAGCATTGTGCGGGACATCACCGAGCACATGACCGACATCTTCACCCGGGAGTTCGGGCGGATCAACGGCTACTTCGGCCAGACCTTTGAGGAGATGTTCGGCGGCGGCAAGGCCTCGCTGGAGCTGGAGGATCCCTCAGATCCTCTGGGCTGCGGCATTGAGATCAAGGTCCAGCCCCCCGGCAAGCAGCTGAAAACCATCACGCTGCTCTCCGGCGGCGAAAAGGCCTTTGTGGCCATTGCCCTGTACTTTGCCATCCTGAAGGTGCGCCCCACGCCCTTCTGTATGCTCGACGAGATCGACGCCGCCCTGGACGACCGGAACGTGGAGCGGTATGCGTCCTATCTGCGGCAGCTGTGCAAAAAAACCCAGTTCATTGTCATCACCCACCGCCGCGGCAC
>DFIE01000178.1:4933-16291 GCA_002372735.1 Clostridiales bacterium UBA3705 | reverse complement strand
TCGACGAATAAAACCATTATAAATGATTTTATTGCATTCTAGTATAAGTGGATACAATCCCAATTTATCATGTTATTCTACCATTTTTTCGCCCTGTTTGCAAGTGTTTTTCCGAAGAAAGCGGGGCGGCAAAAAGGCAGGCCGGGAAGCCCGGCCTGCCTGGGGTTGTTGCTGTGAGGGCTCAGCCCTCCCGGATATCCACAATGGTAAAGGTGCCGTAGATTCTGCCGCCCACCTGGATGTTGAGCTGCTGGCCCGGATAGAAGCAGATGGGCCGGTGGGCGCTGTTGGCCAGGCGCATGACCACGTTGTCACGGGTGGTATTCTTGCCGATGGGGTCGCCGTTGAGATCCAGGAACAGGCCTGTGACGTCAGTGCCCCGGGGCACTTTCAGCTGGACGGTATCGCCCACCTGGAAGGGGTTGTTGCGCAGGTCGTTGAGCTCGATCTTGCCCACCAGTCTTGCGCCTTGGGTGAGATTCTTCAGCCCTGTGTTTTGGCCCACCAGGGCGTCGCCCGTCTGCACGTCGCCGCGTACGGCTTCCTTAAGCAGCAGGCCCGCGTTGTCGCCCTTTTCGGCGTAGTCCATCACCTTGTGGAACATCTCGATGCCGTCAACGGTGAATTCCTTTACCACCGACTGCTTGGTGTCGGGGTCGTAGGAGAGCAGACGGATGGTATCGCCGGTGTCCACCCTGCCGTTGACCACCCGGCCGCTGACCACCAGGCCCCGGCCTGTGACGTAAACCACATCCTCGGCATAGAACAGGAAGTCGTCCTGGCCCAGCACGTTCACGCCGCTGGCGCCCACAGACTCCACCTTGAAGGTGCGGGATCTGACGCGCTGGCCGAAGCTGTCCTTGACCTCGCAGAAGTAGCTGCCGGCCTCGTTGGTATAGATGCCCACCTTGTTGGGCTCGCCAAAGCTCTGGCCGTCCTTGTACCACTGGCAGCTCAGCGGCTCCATGCCGCCGGCCACGTCCGCCCGGAGGTAGCAGGGCATTTCAGTGCTGCAGTAGCCGTCCGGCGACTCGTAGAAGAAGGAGAGCTTGTCCGCCACATGGACACGGACCGAGCGGATGGACCGGCCCGCGGCGTCGTTGACCACGCACTCGTACCAGCCCTCCTGGCTGACGGTGACGTCGGGCATCACGGCGTCCTCAATGGGCTCGTCATAGTCAAAGACAATGTTGTCCAGGCTGGTATCCCGCAGGTCGTCGCTGCTCTGGAAACGCTGCTTGCCGCCGCCGGCCTGGGAGATGGAGGTGGTTCTGACCCTGTGCCACTGGTAGGTATAGGGGGCCGTGCCGCCGGTGACCTTGACGCTCAGGGGGAAGGTGGTGCCGTTGGCGGAGTCGATCAGGCCGCCGATGGGCTGCTCTGTAAAGCGCAGGAGGTTGCCGCCGGTGTCCGCCCGGAAGAGGAAGGTGACGATCTGGCCGCGCTGGCAGACGTTGTTGGGGGCAAAGTGGGTGGGGTCGATGCCGTTGGTGACGCCGTTCTCCACGGCCCAGAGCACCGCGTTGTAATAGTAGGCGCTGGGGAGCAGATCCACAAAGGCTGTGGTTGTGGACTTGGGCGCGGGCTCATCCATGGCACGCCAGATGAAGGTGACCACCTGGCCGCGGGTGCAGCCGTTGTTGGGGCCGAAGTGGGTGGCGTCAATGCCGTTGGTGATGCCGGCCTCCACCGCCCAGAGCACGGGCTTGAAGTAATAGCCCCCGGTGACGTCTACAAAGGGGCTGACGGTGGTCTCCGGCTCGGGGCAGCCCTTGGCCCGCCAGAGGAAGGTGACGATCTGGCCGCGGGTGCAGGTGGCGCCGGGGGCAAAGTGGGTGGGATCCATGCCGTTGGTGATCTGCGGGTCGTGGCCCACTGCCCAGAGCACCGGGTCGCCGTAAAATGCGGTCTCCTGGACGTCCACAAAGGTGTTCTCGCCCAGGTTGGTGTTCTGCACCGGGGACTGGTCGCCGGCCTCCTTGGTGACCTTGACGGTAACGGAGACAATCTTGCCGTCCGGCCCGCGGAGGGCGATGGTGGTGGTGCCGGCCGCGCCGCCGAAGCGGATCAGGCCGTCGGCCCCCATAAAGGCCACGGAGAAGTTGGTGGTGGTTGCGCTGTTGTAGTCAAAGCCGGCGGAGGCATTGGCCGGCACCGGGGCAATGAGCCGCTCGCCGGCAGCGTAGACGCCGTTTTGCACGTCGGTGAGGGAGTACTCCACCACCGAGCCCTGGGTCAGGCGCATGCCGGTGGCCGGCGCCTCGTAGTCAAAGCTCACGGTGTTGGTATTATTGTACAGCACATAGGTATTGCCGGAGAGCGTCCAGCGGGTGCCGTAACGGATGTACAGCTTGTATTCGCCGGTGGGGATCTCGTTGGGATCCAGCACGTCCTTGAAGTCGGTGGGGAATTTCAGCTGGGGCAGCTGGTCACGGCTGGTGTAGTGCAGGTCGGAGAACTTCTTGGTGTAGGTCTCGCCGGTGACGCAGGAGGTGGCCTTGAAGCTCAGGCTGTCCAGGATGGTGTAGAGCACCGTGGTGTCGTCCTTGTACTTGATGGTCACCGGGTCGGTGGCCGTGGCATACTCCTTGCCTGCAGAATAGACGGCCTCGATCTTGTTCATGGTGGTCTCGCCGCTGTCCTTTTCGGCAACCCGGAAGGCGTGGGAGGTGAAGGTCTGCTTCTTGTCGTAGACGTTGGTGCCCGGGCGGGTGTAGTTGATCACAATCGCCTTGACGCAGATGTCCTTGCCCGCCAGCTCCTCGGGGATGTAGCAGGAGTCGGTGTTGGTCTTGAAGACGTTGTTGTTCATCAGGCTCAGGGTCTTGGAGGAGTCCTTGGTCAGGTCCATCCGTTCCACCACCTGGGCGGAGTACATATGCAGCTGCTCGGGGGTCCAGCTCAGCGGGTTGGCGGGCAGGCCATTGACGTAGGTGCCGGTGGCATAGGTACTGGCCTTGGGATCGGAGGGATCCACGGTGTTGAAATAGTGCTTGCCGTCCTTGCCCACGTTCCACATGGAGGGCTTGTGGTCAGACTTATCTACGCCGCTGGCTGGGTCGTAGATGTTGTCGGTGCCGGCCAGGAGGGTGACGGGCTCGCCGGTGGCGTCTACCTCCCACCACTGGTAGTAGACGTCAAAGATCTTGTTGAGGGCGGCGTAGTCGGTCATGCCGGCCTTGCCGTTGACGATCTGCACGCTGGCGGTGCTGCCGGCCTTGGGGGTGTCCACCCACTGCAGGGCGGTAAAGTCGTGATCTTTGTACGCGCCGCCGTTGTCCTGGGTCTCGTTGACGTCGGTGCAGCGGAAGAGGATGGTGGAGGTGGTGTGGGCCACGGGCATCTTGGCGCCGTAGGTGCTGCCGTTAAAGCCGATGCCCATGTGCTCTTCAATGTCCAGCACGATGCGGTAGTACTCGCCGGACTGGTAGCCCGGCCAGTCGGGCCGCAGCTGCTTGAGCTGCTCCTGGACCTCCAGCAGGGGGAACTTGCACTTGAGGGAGCCCGGGGAGGTGCCGTAGGTGACCTCAAAGAGGGGCTCGTCCACGCCGTAGACGTTGGATTCGCTGAGATTTTCCCGGGTCAGGGGGTCTACGCGGTACATCTTATAGGTGAAGTGGCGCATATTCTCCCGGACGGCGCTCTGCACGTTCAGACTGTAGAGCTGGATGCTGTTGGGATCTACGTTCTTGAGATTGGTGTTCCAGGTGTTTTCGTCGTTGAAGCGCTGGGACAGATAGATGCTGGACCCCTTCTTGCTCACCGCCTGCAGTCTCAGATCGGTGAGGGACACGTCCTCGATGGGATTGTTTTTGGCGTCCTTGGGGGTGGGATAGTACCAGATTTCGGAGTCGTCCAGGTGCTTGCCGTAGACGTCGTACTTGCCGGACTGGGTGTCGTGGAAGTTGGGCATGACCGCGTAGTTGGCGGCGTCTGAGTCGTTATACATAAACTCAAAGTACCGCTCGGTCTGGGTCATGGGGGTGCGGATGTTTTCCTTCTTCTCATCATTCAGCCAGAGCTTGTTGGCGGCCTTCTCGTTGTCCTGATAGGTGGCCAGCTGCATGGAGGCGGAGGCGTTGGTCACGGCCTCGTTGGGCATGACCTGCAGGTAGTTCTTGGCACGGAGCTCCGTGCTGGAGCAGAACAGCCGGTAGTGATACAGCCCCGCGTTCTGCACCGCGGCCGCCTCTTCGGTCCGCTCGTCCAGCAGCACCAGGGCGCCGTCGCCGTAGGTGTCGATGAGCTGGATGCGGCCGTCCTGGATCAGGTCGTTGCCGAAGGACTCCGGCCCCAGGTTCACAGAGCCCGAGGTGCCGGGGAACTTGGTGAAGTGCTCGTCGCTGCCGTCCTTGGTGGCCACGTTCCACAGGTCATAGTAGCAGCGGAAGGTGCCGCCGCGGACCTGGACGTTGGAGGTGTTGATGGGGGTGAAGGCAAAGCCGGGCTTGAGGATGTTCTCCTGGTTCTCGTAGTAGAGGATCTCCAGCTTGCCGGTCTCCTGGTCGGTGAGGGTCTTCTGCGTGACCGTCTGGTTGCCTTTCTCATCCTCGGTGACCCGGTAGACGATCTGCTTGCCGTTGTTGGCCTTGACCATGTTGAACACGTTGGCGCCGTTGTAGGCGTTAAAGGTGCCGCCGTAGATGTAGGCCAGGCCGCCCTGGTACTTGGTCTTGTCGTTCACATTGACGGTGGAAAGGCGGGTGCACTCAATGACGGCGTTGCGGGTATCCGGGGTGGAGCCGTAGCCGTTGAAGGTGCCGCCGTAGCAGACAAAGGTGCCGTCGTTGCCGATGGTGACCACAGTGCCCTTGATGGACTGGCAGACCCGGGCGCTGCCGTCGTTGGTAAACAGGCCCTTGATGCCCTTGGCCAGGCCGAAGGCGTCCTTTACCATGGTCTTGAGCTTGTTCTCGTCGAGAAAGGCCTTGACCACGTTGTTCTCGGCCTCGGCCAGCTTTGCGTTCTTGTCGTTCTTGGCCGTGGACGCCTGGCCGTTGTTGCCGGTGCTGCTGCCCTCGGGGGTGGCGTTCTTTGTGCCCTCGGCAATGGCCTTGTTCTTGTCGTCCTTCTTTTCCTGGACGGTCTGGTTCCGGCCCGCGCTGGTGCCGTCCTGGCCGGCCTCCTTGGCGGTGTCCTCTTTCTTCTCCTTGGGGGCGCCGGAGCCGTCCTTCTCCTTTACGGTGTTGGGGCCGGACGCCTGGTCGGAGTCGGATTCGTTTTTCGGGGTCTCCTTGGGCCCGCTGACGGTGCCGGCGGCGTCCTTGGCCGCCTCAAGGATGTCCTGGTACTTGGCCACCTCGGTGTTGCAGCCGGTGGCGTACTCGGCAATGGCCACGCCCAGGCTCACCGCCTGGCCCACAATGGTCTCAAAGTCGTCAATGCTGACGTCCTTGGACTGGTACTTCTTGCGGCCGGCCTGGAAGGTGCCGCCGTAGATGACCAGGTTGCCGTTGGTGACCTTGAACAGGTCACGGGTGGTGTACCAGTCGATGTCGTAGTGGAAGGGGCTGACCATGTAGCCGGTGAAGGAAATTTCACCTTTGCCCTTGCCGTAGTTCTCCCCCCGCCAGGCGGAGGAGTCGATGATGGTCAGGGTGGCGCCGTTGGTGATCTCAAAGGCGATATTGTTGTGCGTATAGGCGGATTTGTTCTGGTAGCGGTCATATTTGGCGTTGTTCCGGTTGTTGTTCAACTGGATTTTCATCACATGGCCGTTCAGGTCCAGCACCTTGTCGGTGGTGATGACCATGGTCTCCCAGGCCTCGGCCTTGGTATGGTACTCGCTCGTGTCGTCGCCGGTGAGACAGATGTAGGTGTCCTTGGGGTCGGTGGAGGTGAGATACTTGCGGATGCTGCCCTCTTTGTCTTCGTTGACGGTCCACTTCCAGGCATGCCGCCACAGATCGGGATTGTTGGCGGCGTCCTTGTAGACCTGCTCGTTGGCCACGCCGGGACCGGTGTAGGAGCCGGCGTCCTTTTTGCCCATATCCGTGAGAATCTGGGCGGGGGTCATGCCGGTGTACTCGTCCTCATGCTTCAGGTCGATGGTCAGGTCGGTGTAGTCTTCCTCTGCGCTGGCCGGCAGAACCAGGTGCAGCTCCTGCACCGGCAGCAGCGACGCCACCAGCAGCAGCGCCAGCAGGGCAGAGAAAATGCGAGTGCGTGTTTTCATGAATTCTCCTCCTTCGTGTTGGAATGGGCGGCAGCGGGATGCCCCCTGCCGGGCGGGTGGGTGTCTCAGCGGTCGCCGGCGCCGGCAAGCCGGTCAGACTCGCTGACCACTATGCCAAGACGCGCCGCCTGGGCCACCAAAGCGGTACGGGTGTGGAGCCCGGACTTTTCCATCAGGTCGTCCAGATACTCCTTGACGGTGTTGGGACTCAGATACATTCGCTCGCCGATCTCCCGGTTGGTCATGCCCTCTACCAGGCAGCGCAGCAGCTGGCGCTGGCGCTTGGTGAGTCGGCTGGCCGGCAGCTGCCCCAGGCTGACCCCGGGGGCCGAGGCGGGATAGACGTGCTCGCCGGCCATGGTGCGGTCCATAATCTCCAGCAGGGGCAGCTCCGGGTAGGTTTTAAACCAGAAGCTCTCAATCCCCGCGGCCCGGGCCTTGTCCAGCCAGTCGGCATCGGCCATGGAGGTGGCAATGATGATCCGGGTGCGGGGATAGCGCTGCTTGAGCCCGGCGGCAGCAGTGAGCCCGTCCACCCCGTCGGCCATCATCACGTCCATCAGCACCAGATCCGGCGGGCCGTTTTCACGGCACCAGGTCAGCACGTCGGCAGCAAAGGGCAGGGCCGCCGCCACCCGGTAGCTTTTGGAGGGCTTGATGAACAGCTCCATATACCCCCGGGAGACCAGGTCGTCGTCCACAATCACCACGGTTGCGGGTGCTTCTTCCATTGTATCACCTGCCTTTGTCGGGAGCGGATCGGGATACTCCCCCGTATAAGCATTTACATTATACACGACGAATTCCTTCCCTTCATCCCCCCAAACGGGGGGTTTTTCACCCGGGGCTGCCTGCAAAAAAGCCCGGCCGTCATGAGGCGGCCGGGCATGGGTCAGGGCAGGGTGATGCGCAGGGCAAAGACCGGCGCACTTTGGATGGTCATGACCCCGCCGGCGGACTCCACCGCCCGGCGCAGGGCCGCCAGGCCCCCGGTCTCCGCCACGGGGCCCGCGGGGGGCGTGCCGTTGTTGGTCAGCTCCAACCTCCAGCCCTCCGGGCCGGTGCGGAGGGTCACCGTCAGCCGGTCGGCGCCGGCATGGCGCACGGCGTTGGCCCCGCACTGCGCCACCGCCTGGGCCAGCAGGCCCAGGGCAGGCTGGGCCGTGGGCACCGGGCCCAGGGTCTCCACCTCCAGGCCGATGCGCCGGGCATTGTCCAGGGCACGGTCCAGGTCGTCCGGGGGCGCCGGGGTCTGCTCTGCCTCCCCCAGGAGGAAATAGTTTTGATACTCCAAAAGGTGCAGCAGCTCGGTCTCGTCCATGCGCTCGGGGTGGTCCATGTAATACTTGCCGATGAGCAGCACGTTGCCCAGCTGGTTGTGCACCGTGGTGCGGGCGTTTACCAGCTCCCGGGCCGCCACCAGGCCCCGCTCGTCGGCGGCCACCGCCTTCAGCCGCTGCTGCACCTGCTTCAGCTGCCGGTTCTTGGCGGCCAGCTCCCGGGTGATCCGGTCCCGGTCGGTGACGTCGGCGGCCAGGATCTGCTGCTCCGGCCCGCCCTGCAGGGGGCTGCAGGAGAACAGCCAGGCCTCGTCATTGGGCAGATGGACCAGCAGCTGGCCGTCCCGGTCCTCCCCCAGGGCCCGGACCCGGGCCCAAAACCGGTTGGCGTCGGTCAGGGGGCTGCCGGTGAGGGCCCGGCACAGGCGGACCATATTTAAATTTGTGAGCAGTACGGTGCCGTCCGGCCGGCTGACGCACACCCCCGCGGGCAGCAGATTCAGCACCCGGCGGATGGCGTCGGGGGTCAGATTCCGGCGGCGATAGACCAGGGCATTGGCCATCGCCAGGGCAGTCAGCACCCCCAGCACCAGCTCCAGCAGGGCATACCACAGCCAGGGCAGGTTCCGGACAAAGCCATCCCAGGCGTACCACTGCCGCCCGGGCCAAGCCAAATCCACCACCGCCACCGCCAGCACCAGGCCGGCCAGCAGCAGCGCGCAGGCAGCCAGGGTCCAGCCCCGGCCCCGGCGGTCCCGCACCGTCAGCACCAGCACTGCCGCCTGCCCCACCACCAGCACCAGGATCAGCAGGAGGAGGAGATACCCAGGCAGAGTTCCCGCCGCTTGGGACAGTGGAATCATACGCCGTCACCTCCCAGGTCGATCTGCAGGCGGAGCTGCCCGTCCTCGCAGGCGGCGGTGCAGGGCAGGGGCAGCGCCGGCAGCGGGGGCACCCGGTCCAAATCCGCCAGAAGCAGCAGGGTGCGGCCGGACAGCCGGACCCAGAGCTCCCCGGTCAGGTCCAGCAGGGTCTCTGTGGCCAGGGCAAAGCTGTCATAGGCCGCCATGGCCGCCGCCCGGGGCAGGTTCTCCTCCCGGGCCAGGCTGATGGTGGTGTGCAGACCGCAATAGCTCAGATAGTGGGCGCTCTCCTGCAGGGCGGCGCAGAGCTCCCCGGCGGTGACGGTGTCCCGCTCCGCCCCCAGCATGACAAAATTCGCCTTGCGCTTGACGTAGGCCGTCAGCACCAGGATGCGGGCCATGTCCCGGCGGAAGGAGGGGGTATCCGGCCGGGCCTGTTCCAGCAGGTCGGAGATCCGCTTTTGGGCGGGGTACACCGCCCGGGCCGTCCGGTCAAAGAGCAGGCGGCGGCTGTCAATGCCCGCCCGCTCCTCGGCCAGCTCCCGCTGGCGGCGGATGATCTCGTTTTCCATGCCGAGCAGCCCGTTGGCCTCCTGCAGGGCCCGGTCCGCCCGGCGCAGGCCGCTCTCGTCCACGGTCCAGAAGGCCAGGCCCGCAGGCAGCTCCATGCCAAAGAGCCGGGTGTCGGCGGGCAGCTCCACAGGCCCTTCCAGGGCAGCTTTTAGCAGATCCCGGTCCGCCGGCACGGGCACGGCAGTGGTCCACACCGGCTGCAGGCTCCGGTCGGTGACCAGGGCGGGCAGCTCCAGCCGGGCAAAAAAGCCGGTGTGGTTCTCGTTGCTTGGGATCAGCCGGGCCCGAATGCAGGATTCAAAAATGCCCAGCATCCCGAAAATATGGAGCTCCGGCAGGTGGTAGAGCTGCGCAAGCTTCAAAGGCTCCATCACCAGCAGGTTTATGAGGGTCATGCCAACCCAGCCCGCGCCCACTGCCCCAGGCCAGAGCAGATGCCGGGCAGAGCGCCGGCCTGTGAGCCAAAACAGCAGCAGGCAGCCCAGGGTCAGGCTCAGCACAATCCAGCCCATAGCCAGCCAGAACACCGGGCCGTAGGCATAGGTGCCACTGTGTAGGCTGAACTTCTCCAGAGGGACCGTGGGAAGGTAGAACAAATGATGCAGGTCATTGGTCAGCACCAGCAGCGCCAGCCCCACGCCAGGCACCAGCAGCCACAGCTCCGGGCCGTAGCCCTCCTGGGTCTCGCCCCGTGCCAGGCGCAGACAGGTCATGAAAAACAGAGTGGGGATCAGCAGCTGAGGGACGTAATACAGCTCGGTGACAGTGCGGACAAGAAACAAATATTCCTCATGTATCCGGTATTTGAAGGTCCGCGTCAGCAAAAACAGCAGCATCAGCCAGGCCGCGGTGAGCAGATAGCTCCGGCTGCGGGAGGGCAGCAGCCGCTGCCGCAGGGAGTACATCCAGGATACCAGCAGACAAACATAAATCAGGAAGTTCAGCGTGAAGCACAGAGTGTTCAGATATCCCTCGGTAGGCGTGGTGCACAGATACAGGACCCCCGCGACCAGCAGCAGCGCCACATAAATCAGAACCGGTCTGTTTTGCCTGTCCATGCCGGCACCCCCCTTCGGTTTCTTCTCTCTTTATCTTACTCCATAGAGGGTGGGGTTGTAAACCCCCATCCGGGGGGATTTTGCTGGGCAAGTTGCCGGTACGGGCTGAAATGCAGCGCTCTTTTTTTGTGAGTTCTCTCAAAATTGCGGGAATTGCCCCTGCCCGGGCTTGACATCCCCTTTGCCGGTGTGATATACTGCCCCAAGAACAAATCGGGCCCGCCCAATGGGCGGCACCCGCATGAGTCTTTCAGGCGGAGTCATGCAGCCGGAAAGGACCCCTGACACCAGCTGAGCCGCACCCATCCGCCGGATAGGGTGCGTTTTTTCTTTCGGCAATTTTCTAGAAATGAGAGGTATCCCAATGAAACTGATTTACGGCATCAAGGACAAGCCCAAATTCTCCCAGCGGATCGTGTTCGCGTTCCAGCAGCTGCTGGCCATTATGGCCGCCACCCTGGCCGTGCCCGCCATTATCAACGGTGCCATGGGCGTGGACATGGACCCCGCAGCCGCCCTGTTCGGCGCAGGCATCGGCACCATTGTGTATCTGCTTTTCACCCGCTCCAAGAGCCCCGTGTTTCTTGGCTCCTCCTTTGCTTTCATCGGTTCAATGTGCTCCGCCTTTGCAGGCGCCGCAAGTGTCGGTCTCGGGTATCTGGGTCTGATTCTCGGCGCGGCATTGGCGGGCTTGGTTTATGTGATCCTGGCAGTGTTCGCCAAGACCCTGGGCACCGACTGGCTGGGCAAGCTGATGCCCCCGGTGGTCATCGGGCCCACGGTGGCCATCATCGGCCTGTCTCTGGCCCCCAACGCGGTGTCTGACCTGCTCAAGAGCAGCGTCACCGAGCAGGTGATGGAGTACACCATTGAGATGCGCAACGGCATCCCCGCCATTGTGGAGAGCATAGTGGACGCCCCCACGGGTTCTGTCTACGTGTGCCTGGTCTGCGGCCTGGTCACCCTGTTCACCACGGTGCTGGTGTCCACCTTCGGCAAGAAGATGGCCCGGCTGATCCCCTTCATCCTGGGCATCCTGGCGGGCTACGCCTGCGCCTGCGTGTTCTATCTGGTGGGCAACGCCACCGGCAACGACATGCTCAAGGTCATCAACTTCCAGCCCTTTGTGGACTGCTTTGCCACCTTCAGCCTGAAGTCCCTGGTCTCCGTGCCCCGGTTCACCATTCTGCAGGGCACCGGCGCCTTCGGTGAGCTGAGCCTGGGCTACTTTGTCACCCTGATCTCCGCCTATGTGCCCGTGGCCTTCGTGGTCTTCGCCGAGCACATTGCCGACCATGAGAACCTGTCCTCCATTGTGGAGCAGGACCTGCTGAAGGATCCCGGCCTGCACCGCACCCTGCTGGGCGACGGCGTGGGCTCCATGATGGGCGCCTTCTTCGGCGGCTGCC
>DFIE01000178.1:0-4842 GCA_002372735.1 Clostridiales bacterium UBA3705 | reverse complement strand
CGTGGCCATCACCGGCAACGCCTCCGTCATCACCATCTGGTACGCCGCTGCGCTGTGCATCCTGGTCTCCTTCCTGAGCCCCTTCATCGCCTTCCTGCAGTCCATCCCCTCCTGCGTCATGGGCGGCGTGTGCATCGCCCTGTACGGCTTCATCGCCGTGTCCGGCCTGAAGATGCTGCAGCAGGTGGACCTGAACAAGAACAAGAACCTGTTCACCGCCTCTGTGATTCTCATCACCGGTGTGGGCGGCCTGATCCTGAAGATCGGCGCCGTGGAAATCCGCACCGTGGCCTGCGCCCTGATTTTGGGCATTGTGACCAACGCCCTGCTGCGCAAGTCCAACGCCTGATTCACAGCACATACACCGTGCAGGCCCGGACCCCGAAGTCCCAGCACTCCTGCAGGGTGTCGAAGTACAGATCCACACGGCTGCCCCGAAAGCTGCCGCAGTCCTCCGCCACGGCAAAGCCGTAGACGTAGGCCCCGTCGTCTGAGACGATGTACAGCCGGGTCCCGTAGGGGATCAGCTGCGGGTCTACGGCCACCACCCCTACCCGGGCCCGGGTGCCCAGGGCGGTGACCCCCTCCCCCTCCGGGCAGGTGTAGGCCGTGGCCAGCACGTGGAGCACCCGGCGATACTCCAGCGCCTTGCCCCCCAGGGTGTGCAGGCGGGGCGGGTCCCCCTCCCGCAGGTGGACCCGCAGCCCCAAATCCACCCCCCGGAGCACCACCCGGTCCCGGGCGGGACAGATCTCGCTGCCGGGCAGCAGGATGCTGCCGGTCTGCCTTCCGTTTTCATACACCACAGCCCTGGCGCTCCGGCTCTGGCCGGGGCTGCCGGGGCTGAGCTCTGTCTGCTCCCCCGGGGCAAGGCAGTCGGTGTAGTACAGCACCGTCCGGGGCGGGGTGAGGACGGTCTCGGTCTGCACCCGGCACTGGGCCGCGGTGACGCGAATCTCCATGCCGTCAAAGGTGGGCAGGGCCGCATCGCAGCACAGCCGCTCGCAGGGCTGGAGCACCACCCCGTACCGGCGCAGCAGGGCGCCCACGGTCTCCCCGTAGGACTCCAGGGACAGGGCTTGTCCCCCCCGGCGGAGGGTCAGCCGCTGCAGCCGCTGCACCCGGATGTACCGGCTTGCCCCGGCGGTGAGCTCCGCCCAGCGGTCCCCCGGCCCCAGGTCCAGGCCCAGGTCCGCCAGGATCTCCTCCGCCCGGGTCTCCTGCCCCCGGTAGAGCACGGTCCGGCCCCCGTCGGTCACCAGGCACTGTGCGGGCCGGGCCCACAGCCACAGCAGCCCCGGCGCCGCCAGCAGCACCAGGGCAAACAACTTGTATTTCATCTCGGTTCCCCCCTTTGTGCCCATTGTACCCGGGCCCCGGGGAGAGATTCCCGTGAATTTTGGCGAAGGGGAAAATTTCTCTTTCTTGAGATTTTCCATTGTTTTCTGAGAGAAAATGGAGTATGATATAGCCAGAAAAAGATCGTGAGGTGCTGATTCATGCTGAATGTGGATATTTCCAACATCTGGGGCAGCCTGAGCCTGCCGGAGCTGCTGGGCGCGGAGCGGGAGGTCTTTGACGCCCACAAGCTGCTGGTCAGCGGCAAGGGGCCCGGCAGCGACTATCTGGGCTGGCTGGACCTGCCTGTGTTTGAGCCCACCGACGAGATGATCCGGATCCGGGGCGCCGCCAAGCGGATTCAGGAGAGCTCCGACATCTTTGTGGTGGTGGGCATCGGCGGCTCCTACCTGGGGCCCCGGGCTGCCATTGAGCTGGTCAAGGGCCAGTTCCACAATCTGCGGGGCAGAGACACCCAGGTGTTCTTTGCCGGCAACAACCTGTCCACCCGGGCCTGGCAGGAGCTGTGCGCCCTGCTGGAGGGAAAGGACTTCTCCATCAACATCATCTCCAAGTCCGGCACCACCACCGAGCCCGCCATTGCCACCCGGGCCCTGAAATGGATGCTGGAGCGGAAGTACGGGGCCGAGGCCGCCAAGAAACGGATCTTCGTCACCACCGATCCCAACCGGGGCGCCCTGCGCCAGATGGCCGCCGAGGAGGGCTATGAGACCTTTGTCATCCCCCCCAACGTGGGCGGCCGGTACTCCGTGCTCACGGCGGTGGGTCTGCTGCCCATGGCCGTGGCCGGCATGGACATCACCGAGCTGATGTTCGGCGCCGCCTCCGCCCGGCGGGATATGCTGAACCTCTTCTCCTTTGAAAACCCTGCCTGGCTCTACGCCGCCGCCCGGAACCTGCTGTACCGCAACGGCAAGGTGCTGGAGCTGCTGTGCAGCTGGGAGCCCTCCGCCCGGTTCTTCGGCGGCTGGTGGCAGCAGCTGTTCGGCGAGTCTGAGGGCAAGGACGGCAAGGGGATCTTCCCCGCCACGGCGGAGTTCACCGCCGACCTGCACTCTTTGGGCCAGCTGATCCAGCAGGGCGAGCGCAACCTGTTTGAAACCGTGGTCCGCTTTGCCCCCGCCCCCAAGAAAACCATCATCGACATGGACTGGAAAAATCTGGACGGGCTGAACTATCTGGAGGGCAAGAGCCTGGACTTTGTAGAAGAGCAGGCCTTCCAGGGCACCCTGGCCGCCCACACCGACGGCGGCGTGCCGGTCATCCTGGTCCAGGCCGACGAGATCGGCGACCGGGTGCTGGGCGAGCTGTTCTTCTTCTTTGAGCTCAGCTGCGGCATCAGCGCGTATCTGTTGGGGGTCAACCCCTTCAACCAGCCCGGGGTGGAGCTGTACAAGAAAAATATGTTCCACCTGCTGGGCAAGCCCGGATATTGATTCTCCAGACTTTTCCCCTTGCAAATCCGGCCAAATTCTGCTATACTGAGGTCGAACAAACCGAAAGGGAGGCGATTGCCTATGGTTAAGGTATTTATGGGGCTCAGCGGCTCCGGAAAAACAAAAGAAATGATCGGTGCCATTCAGCACGCGGTGGAGCAGGAGCCCGGCAGCGTGGTGTGCATCGAGCAGGGCAGCAAGCTCAGATACGACGTCAATTACAAGGTCCGCCTGATCGAATACCAGGAATACGGTCTTGCCGGCCCCGACGCGCTGAAGGCCTTTATCTCCGGCCTCCACGCGGGCAACTTTGACATCACCCACATCTTCCTGAAGAGCATCCACAAGCTGCTGGGCACCGACGATGCCGCGCAGCTGGCGGAGTTCTGCGCCTGGTGTGAGCGCTTCGGCGATAACAACCACATGTCTTTCACCATGACTCTCCGCTTCGACCCCGCGGCCGCCCCGGAAGAGCTGGCAAAGTATCAATAATGCTCTCCCCCCGCCCCGACAGCGCGTCCGGGCGGGGGGTTGCCGTCCGGCGGGCCGCCGGGCGGTTTTTTTCATGCAGGGCAGGCGAATTTTGTGCCTGCAGCACAAAATGACAGCGTGGGGCCCATCGTATCATTCTCCAAAGGCCAGGGCGGACAGCGCCCGGTAGAACAGCTGGCCCAGGTGCAGCCTGGGGATCTCCCGGTCGGCCACCAGAGGGATCTCGGCCAGGGTCTCGCCCCCGGCGGTGACCGTCAGGGTGCCCAGGCTCTGGCCCAGGGCCACCGGGGCCTCCACGGTCTGCACCTGGGTGATCTGACACTCCAGGCCGGCCAGCTGGTCCTTGGTCACCAGCAGCTGCCCGCCCCGGGCAGGCACCGGCACCAGCTGGGGCTGGG
Source organism: Clostridiales bacterium UBA3705 (assembly GCA_002372735.1). Next base: position 1,157 of record DFIE01000178.1, on the reverse strand, counting down.
CGCCCAGGCGGACCTCCACCGGGGCCGGGGCGGCCTGGGCCAGGGGGTCCGCCAGGGCGTAGTTGGCAAAGCCGTAGTCCAGCAGGGCCTTGGCCGCGGTGAAGCGGTCTGAAGAGCTTTGGCAGCCCAGAACCACCGCAATGAGCTCCATCCCATCCCGCTTGGCCGAGGCGGACAGGCAGTGGCCGGCGCTGCCGGTGTAGCCCGTCTTCAGCCCCGTGGTGCCCGGGTAAAAGCGCACCAGCTTGTTGGTGTTGGCCAGGCCGAATTTGCCGTCTCGCACGGTGTCGGTCCAGATGGTGGTGTAGCGGCGGATGATCTCGTGGGTGAGCAGGGCCCTGGACATCACCGCGATGTCCCGGGCGGTGGTCAGGTGCTCCGCCGCCTCCGGGCTGTCGTCCAGGCCCGTGCAGTTGACAAAGTGGGTGTTTGTCATGCCCAGCTCCCGGGCCCGCCGGTTCATCTGCTCCACAAAGGCAGTCTCGCTGCCCGCCACGTGCTCGGCCAGGGCGGTGGCGCAGTCGTTGGCGGAGCTCACCACCACAGACTTGAGCATCTCGTCCATGGAAAGAGTCTCCCCCGGCTCCAGATAGATCTGGCTGCCCCCCTTGGCCGCCGCAGTCTCCGAGGCGGTGACGGTGTCCTCCATGGAGATTTTGCCGCTGTCCAGGGCCTCCATCACCAGCAGCAGGGTCATCACCTTGGTGACGCTGGCGGGCTCCATGGGCCGGTCGGCGTCCTGCTCAAACAGGACGGTACCGGTGGCGGCGTCCACCAGAATGGCCGAGGGCGCCGGGATCTCCGGCCCCTGGGCGGCGGCCGGCAGGGCCAGCAGTCCTCCCAGGGCCAGGGCGGCAATCAGCGCCCCCAGGCGCCGCAGCATTGGGTTCATACGCATCCTTCCTTTCCCGGATTTGTTCCCAGCTTATGCGGCATGTCCGGGATTCATACGCTTCTCCAATAAAACGATTCAAAAATCGTTTTATCATTCTGATTTGCAGGAAGAGATATGGTACAACAGATTCCCCCGGCCCTTGCCCGGGGCTGCATCCCCAAATAGGGATGCAGCATAAAAATGTTTTTAAACATTTTTACAATGTACTGTGTGAAGGATAAATAGCACTTATACAACAATCATTCTCGGAAAGCCTGCCGAA
>DFIE01000113.1:9403-14743 GCA_002372735.1 Clostridiales bacterium UBA3705 | reverse complement strand
GCCAGTTCCGCAGCAGAGCTGCGCAACTGGCGATAAAATTTCGCAGCCCACCGGGCTGCTCTGCCCTCATTCAAACGGGTTAAGGAGTGGGCTCCTTAACGATTCTCCTTCGTACCGGCAAGTCTTTACTTCTGTTGTTCCCTTTCTGTTACGGCAGGCTTCTCCGAGAGTGTTTACTGAAAGTGTTCTTTATCCTTTACACAATACATCGTATTGGAGAAGCGTATGAACTCCATTTCGGGGCAGCAAAAAAACAGAGGCTCACAGGAGCCTCTGTTTTCTTGCCTGGCAGGGCTTATTTCTTCATGGAAACAGCCTTGCGGGCCTTCTCGGCCAGGACCTCGGGGGTCAGGCCGTAGTACTCCAGCACGGCGGCGGCGGTGCCGCTGCGGCCGAAGGTGTCGTTCACGCCGTGGCGCACCACGGGCACGGGGCAGTTCTCGGCCAGGAGCTCTGCCACAGCGCCGCCCAGGCCGCCCAGGACGGAGGCCTCTTCAGAGGTGACGATGGCGCCGGTCTCCCGGGCGGCCTTCAGCACCAGCTCCTCGTCCAGGGGCTTGATGGTGTGCATATCGATCACCCGGGCGGAGATGCCCTCGGCGGCCAGGATCTCCCGGGCCTTCAGGGCCATGCCCACCATGATGCCGGTGGCGATGATGGTGACGTCCTTGCCGTCGGCCAGGGTGCAGCCCTTGCCCAGCTCAAACCGATAGCCCTCCACCTCGTCGGTGAAGATCTCGGTGGCGGACCGGGCCAGACGCAGGTAGGCGGGGCCCTCGTAGTTCAGCAGGGCCTCCACGGCCAGGCGCATTTCGTTGCCGTCGCAGGGGCACAGCACGGTCATGCCGGGGATCTGCCGCATCAGGGCCAGGTCCTCGGTGCACTGGTGGGTGGCGCCGTCCTCGCCCACAGAGATGCCGCCGTGGGAGCCCACGATGGTCACGTTCAGGTGGGGGTAGCCCACGGAGTTGCGCACCTGCTCGTAGGAGCGGCCCGCGGCAAAGATGGCGAAGGTGTTGCTGAAGGGCTTGAGCCCACAGGTGGCCATGCCGGCGGCGATGCCGGTCATGTTGTTCTCAGCGATGCCGCAGTCAAAGAAGCGGTCGGGGTAGGCCGCGGCGAAGTCCTTGGTCATGGTGGCCTTGGACAGGTCGGCATCCAGAACCACCAGCTTGGGGTATTTCTCTGCCAGCTCTACCAGGGCCTTGCCGTAGGCGGCGCGGGTTGCGATTTTACCTGCCATTTCAGTTCTCCTCCAATTCTTTGATCTTGGCTTCCAGCTCAGCCTTGGCAATGGCGAATTCCTCGGCATTGGGGGCCTTGCCGTGCCAGCCGGCGTTGTTTTCCATGTAGGACACGCCCTTGCCCTTCACGGTGGCCATCAGGATGGCGGTGGGCATCCCCTTGGTCTCACGGGCCTCGGCCAGGGCCTTCAGGATCTGGTCATAGTCGTGGCCGTCGATCTTGATGACGTGCCAGTTAAAGGCCTCCAGCTTCTTGTCCAGGGGCTCAGAGGGCATCACGTCCTTGGTGGCGCCGTCGATCTGCAGGCCGTTGACGTCGATAAAGGCGCACAGATTGTCCAGCTTCCACTTGGCGGCGGACATAAAGGCCTCCCAGATCTGGCCCTCGGCAATCTCACCGTCGCCGCAGATGGCGTAGGTGCGGTAGTCCTTGCCCTCCAGCTTGGCGGCCAGGGCCATGCCCACGGCGGCGGAGAGACCCTGTCCCAAAGAGCCGGTGGACATATCCACGCCGGGGACGTGCTTCATGTCCGGGTGGCCGGACAGGTGGCTCTTGATGGACCGCAGCAGCTGCAGATCCTCCACGGGGAAGAAGCCCCGCAGGGCCAGTACCGCGTAGAGGGCGGGGGCGCAGTGTCCCTTGGACAGGACAAAGCGGTCACGGTCCTCCCACTTGGGGTTGGCCGGGTCCACCCGCATCTCGTTGAAATACAGGGTGGTCAGGGCGTCCATGCAGGACAAAGAGCCGCCGGGATGTCCGGAGGAAGCCCGATGGACTGCCTCCACCGCCAGAAGACGAGCCTTGTATGCCTTCAGCGCAAGGTCTTTGCCAAACAGTTTTTCCATAGTATCCTTCCTTTATGTAAAATTCAGTTTGTCTCTTCCTGAACCAGCTCCCCGTAGAGGAAGCGGGTTTGCCAATAATAGTTGAGCTGCTGCAGCCGGTGATAGGCGCTCTGGGCCGGGCCGGAGACGGAGGTGACCAGCTGGCCCTTCGCCATGACCCTGCCGTTGGTGGACACCACCGGGAGCTCCTGCCGGATCTGGTCCATGGCCTGCAGATAGGCCGGCCCCTCGCCCCAGCCCAGGGTGTCGAACAGGACGTTCATCAAAAAGCAGGGGGAGATGGTGGGTCCGGTCTGCCCCGCCAGGTCCAGGCCCAGGGTCTGCCTGGCGGCGTCGTTGGCCCAGATCAGGTACTCGGTGGCGTAGTAATCCAGGAAGCCCTCCTGGGTGGACAGGTCCATGTTGATGCCGTAGTGGGTGTAGGCGGCGGTGGTGTAGTTGTTGATGTCGGCCCCCAGGGTGGGGTTGTGGTCGCCGAAGGTGAGCAGCACCACCGGCCGGGGGGACTGGCGCAGCCGGTCCACCAGCCCGGTCAGGGCCAGGTCCCGGGCGTACACGCAGCCCAGGTAGTTGTTCAGGGCATAGCCGTCGGCGGTGTCGGCGTCCTGGAGCACAAAGCGCCAGGGGTAGTTGTTGCGCCGGTAGCTGTAGGGCCCGTGGCCCTGATAGGTGACGCTGAACTGGAAGTAGGGGCCGTCCTCATGGGCCTCATACATCTGCAGCAGCTTGTCGTAGAGCACCTCGTCCTCGGCCACGGTGTCGGGGCCCACCAGGTCGTCAAAGTACTCCTCCCGGAACAGGTAGTCGTCAAAGCCCAGGTAGCGGTTGACATTCTTACGGTTATAGAACCAGCCGTTGAAGGGGTGGGCCCCCTCCAGCCGGTAGCCCTGGCCCTTGAGATACCAGAGATAGGAGTTGGTGGGCTTGCGCCACTCCTGCAGGGCGTAGTCCCCGGTGAGGAAGCAGCGCTCGGCGTTTTTGGTGTTGCCGCCAAAGCCGTTGGTGACCAGCTCCCCGGTCAGACTCTCCGCTGCCAGGGCGTGGTAGGGGTCGTAGCAGGACCAGTCCACCGCCCCGGGGGTGCTGCTGAGCCTGGACAGGTCGTTGTAGCTCTCCCGCATGATGACGATGACGTCCACCTTCCGGTCCTGGGGGATGTCGGCCTGGGCAAACTGCGCCAGGTCGGCCTCCGCCTCCTTGGCGGAGTAGTCCCGGGGCTTGGCGGCGGTGCCCACCAGGGCCGACCGGGTGAAGGAGTACAGCACCCCCCGGGAGACGTAAATCTGGGTGCTGGACCAGGTGTCGATGTGGTCGTAGTGCTTGGTGGCCTGGAACAGCGCCGGGCTCTGCACCCACAGCCCCAGCCCCAGGGCGGCCCCCAGGGCGGCCAGCAGGGCGGTCAGCCTGGGCATGCCCAGGGCCGGACGCCACCGGCTGAGCAGCCCCAGCAGCACCGTGCACACCAGGGCCGCCGCAGGCCCCCCAAGCACCGGGGCGGAGAGCTGCAGCTCATAGTGCTGGGTCTGGGTGATGTTCAGGGCCTCCCGCAGGCAGAGCAGATCCTGGAACTGCAGGGGGTCGGTGCGGATCAGGATCAGGTAGTAGTTGCCGATGGCCACGCCCAGGCAGACCAGGGCGGTCAGCCCGTAGCCCAGCCACAGCCGGCCCGTCAGGGCAAAGAGCACCAGGCACAGGGCCAGGCAGACCAGCAGGTTCACCGCCGGGATCAGCGGGGCCTCAAAAAAGCCCCAAAACACTGCGCTGCCGTAGTCCGCGCAGGACAGCCACAGGCAGCACAGGGTCAGCACGGCGCAGGCGGCCAGCAGCAGGCCCCCCTGCCACAGCAGGAAGCCTGCCCGCCCCTGCCGGGGCAGACGCCGGGCCAGCAGCCCCTGGGGGCCGCCGGACTTGGAATGATTGCGCTTCATAGGATCACTTCGGTTTTTGTGGGGTCAAAGAGGCGTTACCGCTTCTTTGCCAGGGGCTCGCTGGCCTCCTGGGCCTCCTGCAGCCGCAGGATGATCTGGTTGGAGACCAAAAACCCCGTGGGGGTGAGGACCCAGCGGTCCTTCTCCTGCTTCAGCAGGCCCCGCTCTGCCAGGGGCAGAATCACGTCCAGCAGGGGCTGGAAGGGCATCAGGTAGTTTTTCTCGTACTCCTCGGCGGCGATGCCGTGGGTGGTGCGCAGCCGCAGCATCACATACTCCCCGGCCCGCTCCCTGGGCGGGATGGTGTCGCACTCAGACAGGATGGGCACGTCCTGCTTTAACAGGCCCCGGATGTAGTTCTGGATGTCGGGCCGGTTGGTGTACCGCTTGCCGGCAAAGTCAGAGGCGGCCGCGGGGCCGAAGCCGATGTACTCGTCCCCCAGCCAGTATTTCAGGTTGTGGCGGCACTCATAGCCCGGCCGGGCAAAGTTGGAGACCTCATACTGGGCAAAGCCCGCCTCGGCCAGCAGCTTCACCGTGCGCAGGTACATCTCCGCCTGTACCTCGTCAGAGGGCAGGTTGGCGGCGTCCTTATACTGCCACAGGGGGGTGTTCTCTTCTACCTTTAAGCCGTAGCAGGACATATGGTCCGGCTGCAGGCGCAGCACGTTGCGCAATGTCAGCTCCCACTGCACGGGGGTCTGGTTGGGCAGGCCGTACATCAGGTCCAGGTTGATGTTGTCAAAGCCGCAGGCCCGGGCCATCTGCATGGCGTGGACCGCCTGGGCAAAGCTGTGGGGCCGGCCCAGCTTTTTCAGCATATCGTCGTTGTCGTTCTGCACGCCCAGGGACATCCGGTTAAAGCCCTCGCCCCGGAGCTTTTTCAGCAGCGGCTCGGAGACGGAGTCGGGGTTGGCCTCAAAGGTGACCTCGGCGTCCTTGTCCACCCGGAAGCGGTGCTGCACCTCGGCAAAGATCCGGCGCAGGTTGTCCGCCCCGAAGAAGGAGGGAGTGCCGCCGCCGAAGTAAACCGAGTCCACCACATAGTCGGTGCACCGTGCGCCGGTCTCTTTAAAGTGGAGGGCCAGGGCCTGCATATAGTTGTCCACCAGCCGCTTGTCCCGGCTGCCGCCGATGGAGTAGAAGTCACAGTACTGGCACTTGCTGCGGCAAAAGGGGATGTGGATGTAAATGCCTAAGGGTTTCAGTTCGTTCATAGTTCAATCACTCATCCATTTTCAGCACTGCCATAAAGGCCTCGGAGGGGACGGACACCGTGCCGAAGGTGCGCATCCGTTTTTTGCCCTCCTTCTGCTTTTCCA
>DFIE01000113.1:8709-9357 GCA_002372735.1 Clostridiales bacterium UBA3705 | reverse complement strand
TCTGCTTTTCCAGCAGCTTCTTTTTGCGGGTGATATCGCCGCCGTAGCACTTGGCCAGCACGTCCTTGCGCAGGGCCTTGATGGTCTCCCGGGCGATGATCTTGCCGCCGATGGCGGCCTGCACCGGGATTTCAAACATCTGGCGGGGGATGTTCTCCTTCAGCTTTTCGCAGATCTTCCGGGCCCGGGCATAGGCCTCGTCGGCAAAGAGGATGAAGCTCAAGGCGTCCACCAGCTCGCCGTTGAGCAGGATGTCCAGCTTGACCAGCTTGGAGGGCCGGTAGCCGATCAGCTCATAGTCCAGCGAGCCGTAGCCCCGGGTGCGGGACTTCAGCGCATCAAAGAAGTCGTAGATGATCTCGTTGAGCGGGATCTCGTAGTGGAGCTCCACCCTGGACTGGTCCAGATAGACCATGTCCTTGAACTCGCCCCGGCGGAACTGGCACAGCTCCATAATGTTGCCCACGTACTCCGGCGGGGCAATGATGCTGGCCTTCACATAGGGCTCGTAGGCCTGGGCAATCTCCATGGGGTCGGGGTAGTTCAGGGGGGTGTACACCTGGATGTGGGAGCCGTCGGTCTTGTCGATTTCGTAGACCACGTTGGGGGCGGTGGTGATCAGGTCCAGGTTGAACTCCCGCTCCAGCC
>DFIE01000113.1:0-8613 GCA_002372735.1 Clostridiales bacterium UBA3705 | reverse complement strand
CAGCGGAAGCCGAAGCCCAGGGCAATGGAGTTTTCCTGGGTGTAGCTCATGGAGGCGTCGTTCAGCTTCAGCTTTTCCAGGGCGTCCCGCAAATCGCCGTACTTGGACCCGTCGGCGGGGTACACGCCGGAGAAGACCATGGGCTGGCAGGTTTTGTAGCCGGGCAGGGGGGCGCTTGCAGGCCGCTCCGCCCCGGTGACGGTGTCGCCCACCCGGGTGTCAGAGATGGTTTTGATGGAGGCGGTGAGATAGCCCACCTCGCCGGCGCCCAGGGCGTCGGCGGGCACCATGCCCTTGGGGTGCAGATAGCCGCACTCCACCACCTTGTACACCGCGCCGGAGGCCATCATTTTCACGTCCATGCCCGGCCGGATGGTGCCGTTCATCACCCGCAGATAGACCACCACGCCCCGGTAGCTGTCGTACTGGCTGTCAAAGATCAGGGCCTGGAGGGGGGCCTCCCGGTCGCCGGTGGGGGGCGGCACGTCCCGGACCACCATCTCCAGCACGGCGTGGATGTTGATGCCGTTTTTGGCGGAGATCTCCGGGGCGTCCAGGGCGGGGATGCCGATGACGTCCTCAATCTCCTGCTTGACCTCCTGGGGCCGGGCCGCGGGCAGGTCGATTTTATTCACCACCGGCAGCACCTCCAGCCCGGCGTCAATGGCCAGGTAGGTGTTGGCCAGGGTTTGGGCCTCAATGCCCTGGGAGGCGTCCACCACCAGCACTGCGCCCTCGCAGGCGGTGAGGGAGCGGGAGACCTCATAGTTGAAGTCCACGTGCCCCGGGGTGTCGATCAGGTTCAGGACGTAGTCCTCCCCGTTGTCGGCCCGGTAGTTGAGCTTGACGGCCCGGGCCTTGATGGTGATGCCCCGCTCCCGCTCCAGCTCCATATTGTCCAGGATCTGCTCCTCCATCTCCCGTTTGTCCACGGTGTTGGTCTCCTCCAGCAGCCGGTCGGCCAGGGTGGATTTGCCGTGGTCGATATGGGCGACGATGGAAAAATTACGGATATGATTTAAGTCGGTCAACTGATCCACCTCAATCCGGGGCGCCGCCTGCGGCCACAGGCGCACAAACCCCCTACTTTACACTGTTTTCTGTATTATAGCAAAACTTCCCGGATTTGTAAAGGGCCGGGATTTCTTGACTTTGCCGCCTTGGCGTGATATGCTAAGAGAAACAGACATTTCCCATCAAAGGAGCCCGGCCATGAATCAAATCGTATGCCTTTCCACCTCCCCCTGGTTTCCCATCCCCACCCGCAAGCAGCAGGTGATGAGCCGGATTGCCGGGGCCGAGATTTTGTATTTTGACCCCCCTGTCACCTGGCTTGCCCCCCTGAAGGACCCAGAGGCCCGCAAGAAGCTCCGGGCCTGCAAGGCCCCCGCCCAGCAGGTGCAGCCGGGGCTGTACGTCTACGCCACCCCGCCGGTGCTGCCGTTTTTTAACAAATTCCGGTGGATCAACCGGCTCAACCAGCGGCGGCAGGCCCGGTACATCCGCCGGCGGATGCGGGAGCACGGCTTTGAAAAGCCCGTTTTGTGGTGCTATTCCCCCACGGCCTGCGACTGTGTGGCCCACGTGCCCCACAGCGGCCTGGTGTACGACTGTGTGGACAAGCACTCGGCCTACGGCGGGCTCATGAACCCCGCCCTGGTGGACCGGATGGAGGAGGACCTGGCCCGGCAGGCGGACCAGTGCTTTGCCACGGCCCGGGGCCTGGCCCAGCGGCTTTCGGCCTTCTGCCCCCACACGGAGATGATCCCCAACGGGGCCAATTACGAGCGCTTTGTCCGGGCCAGCCTGCCCCAGCCGGTGCCGGAGGACTTCCCGGTCTGCAAGGGCCCGGTGTTCGGCTTTGTGGGGGCCCTGCAGCAGTGCATCGAATACGGCTATGTGGCCCACGCGGCCCAGGCCCGGCCGGACTGGAGCTTTGTGTTCATCGGCGCGGAGAAGCCCGGGGCCGACCTGGGGGCGCTGAAGGGGCTGCCCAACTGCTATTTTTTGGGGCTGAAGCCCAACGAGCAGCTGCCGGCCTACATTGCCCGGTTTGACGCCTGTCTCAACCTCTTTGGCAACAACGAGCTCAGCGTGGACGTCAGCCCCCTGAAGTTTTACGAATACCTGGCCACCGGCAAGCCCATTGTCTCCACGGCCATGCCCCTGCAGGTGCTGGACTACGCCCCCTGGATCCACATTGCCCGCAGCGAGGCGGAGTTTATCACCTGCTGCCAGGCGGCCCTGGCGGACACCGACCCCGCCCGCACCCAGGCGCGGATCGACCAGGGCAAGGCCTGCTCCTGGGACAGCCGGGTGCAGCAGATCACCGCGGCCTGCCGGGCCCGGGGCCTGGCCCTGTAAGGCCCGCCCCTTGCAAGGAAGGAGGGACCTGAGGTGAAGCTGCTCTACGCCGAGGACGAGCGCGGCCTTTCCGAGGCCGTGGTGGACGTCCTGGAATACAACAAATACACCGTAGACCCGGTCTATGACGGCAACGACGCCCTGGACTACGCCTCCACCGGGGACTACGACGGCATCATCCTGGATATTATGATGCCCGGCAAGGACGGCCTGGAGGTGCTGCGCCGGCTGCGCCTGGCGGGCTGCCGGACCCCTGTGCTGCTGCTCACCGCCAAGGGCGAGGTGGACGACCGGATCCAGGGCCTGGACGCCGGGGCCGACGACTACCTGGCCAAGCCCTTTGCCATGGGGGAGCTGCTGGCCCGGGTGCGGGCCATGCTCCGCCGCCGGGAGGAGTACGCCCCCGACGTGCTCCGCCTGGGCAGCCTGTGGCTGGACCGGCAGAGCTACGCCCTGGGGGTGGGGGAGCGGTCCGTGGTCCTGCCCAAGCTGGAGTTTCAGATCATGGAGCTGCTGCTGCTCAACCGGGGCATCTATCTCTCCACCGAGGACATCCTGGTCAAGGTCTGGGGCTATGACACCGACGCCGAAATCGGCATTGTCTGGGTGTACCTGTCCTATCTGCGCAAGAAGCTGGCGGCCCTGGGGGCCGACGTGAAGCTCAAGGCCAAGCGGGGCATCGGCTACACCCTGGAGACCGGGTCATGATCCGCACCCTGCAGCGCAAGTTCATCGTCACGGCCATGATCGCCGTGACCGTCCTGCTGCTGGTGCTGCTGGGGGCGGTCAACGCGGTCAATGCCTGGACCAGCCGGCAGGAGACCCGCCGCCTGCTGGACTCCCTGGTGCAGATGCACACCGGCGACCCGCGCCTCCAGCGGGAGGACCAGCTCTTCCGTCCCCAGCTGCCCCAGCAGGACCCGGCGGCCACCGGGAGCACTGTGGAGGCCGAAGCGCCCGAGCAGACCGACGACCCTGACGATTTTGACGATTTTGACGACTGGGACGACTGGGAGGACGCCCCCCTCTGGGAGGACGGCGGCCAGCTGCCGCCCCAGCAGTTCGGCGACCGGCCCGGGGGCTTTCTATCCGCCCCCCTCACCGAGGACGACCGCCTGGCCGCGGTGTACTTCACCGCAGACCGGGCCCCGGACGGCACCCTGACGGTGGATCTCAGCAGGATCTCCTCGGTCACCCAGACCGAGGCGGAGACCCTGGCGGCCCAGGCGGCACAGAGCGGGGGGTCGCAGGGCAGCACCGGCAGCTTCCGCTACAGCTCCGGCCTGCGCCGGGACGGCAGCCGGGTCTATGTGTTTTTGGAAAACTCCACCCGGCGCACGGCGGTGCTGCGGGTGGTGGCCCTGTCGGTGCTGGCGGGGCTGGTGGGCTGGGGGCTGATGCTGCTGCTGGTGGTGCTGCTGTCCAAGCGGGCCATAGCCCCCATTGCCGCCAACATGGAGCGCCAGCGCCAGTTTGTCACCGACGCCGGCCATGAGCTGAAAACCCCCCTGGCCATCATCCAGGCCAACACCGAGGCCATGGAGCTGATCCAGGGGGAGAACAAGTGGACCCGCAACATCAAGGCCCAGGTGCAGCGGCTCACAGAGCTGACCCGCAACCTGCTCACCCTGGCCCGGGCGGAGGAGCCCGCCCCCCCGGGGGAGGACGCGCCCCTGGATTTCAGCGACCTGGTGGGCAAAACCGCCGGCATGTTCCGCGAGCCCATGGAGCTCCGGGGCCTGGCCCTGGACCAGCGGGTGGAGCCTGGGCTGACGGTCCGGGGCAGCACCCAGCAGCTGACCAGCCTGTGCTCCATCCTGCTGGACAACGCGGTGAAGTACGCCCTGCCGGACTCCCGGGTGGAGCTGGAGCTCCTTGCCCAGGACCGCCAGGCGGTGCTCCGGCTGGAAAACCGGTGCAGCGCCCTGCCGGACTGCCCGCCGGACCGGCTGTTTGACCGGTTCTACCGGGCCGATGCCGCCCGCACCCAGGGCAGGCAGGGGGGCTTTGGCATCGGCCTGTCCGCGGCAAGGGTGATTGCCCAGCAGCACCGGGGCAGCCTCCGGGCGGAATACCCCGCCCCGGACCGGATCGCCTTTGTGCTCAGCCTGCCAAAAGAATAAAAAACCCGGCGCCCGGCTCCATCAGGAACCGGGCGCCGGCCTTTTTGTTCAGGCCAGGGCGGTGAACATCCGCCGCCGCACCGCCTCGGCAAAGGGCCGCTGGGGCGTGTGCCGCAGCAGCAGGCAGCCCCCGGCGTCAATGCGCCAGCTGCCGTCTTGAATCTGACTTTGGAGCATGGAACCCTCCTTGTTGCGCTGCCGGCGGCCCGCAGGGCCCCGGCGTGTGTTTCCACTGTTCATCATACCCGAGTTTCTGGGCTGTGTCAACAAAAAATGAGCAAAGCACCACGGATTCTTCATAGAAATTGCCCAAAGCCGAGGCCCCCGGGCCGGTGTTCCGGTTCTCAGCGGTAAACGTTTAAAAAAATTACAGAAAACGTTTAACAAAGGGTATTGCACTGGAAAAAATCTTGTGCTATAATCGAATGGGAATATCACCTTGCACAAAAAATCAAACAAAAAGGGGGCTTCTTCTGATGAAAAAACGCATACTCACCCTGCTCCTGGCCCTGACGCTGGTGCTCTCGCTGCTGCCTGCGGCGTCTTTGAGAACTCTGGCGGCGGAGGCCCTGCCCACAGAGCTGGTCCTTGCGCCCTCGGCGGAAAACGGACTGCCATCGGGCATCTCCCTCATCAAAACCACCGAGAACAACTCCCCGCTCTACTCCCTGTATCTGCCCGGCAACGCGGTGCTCAGCCAGTGCTTCCTGTCCTGGGAGGGCGGCCTCTCCGCGGCGGACGGCGATGCGCTCTATCCCAGCGGCGAGCTGCCCGTGCCCGCCCCCGGCGAGACCAAAACCTACACCTTCACCCTGGGCAGCCAGACGGCCTCCTTCCGGGTGCGGTGCTGGCAGGGCTCGGCGGCGGTAAAGCCCATTTTTATCGAGATTGACGAGTCCAAGGGCACCATTGCCGCCATGAACAACGACCCCCAGCACAATACCGAGTGCTCCGGCCAGGTGTACATTGACGGCGAGCTGCACACCCTGTCCAAGATGAAGGGCCGGGGCAACTACGCCTGGTCCCAGTCCAAGGACAAGCGGGCCTACAACATCACCCTGGGCGCCAAGACCAACCTCCTGGGCATTGACAGCGACAAGACCAAAAAGTGGTCTCTGCTGGCCAACGTCTGCGACCACAGCCTCCTGCGGGACAAGGTGGGCTACGACCTGGGCTACGAGCTGGGCATCGGCCTGGACAGCGCCAGTGCCGACGTCTGGATGAACGGCGTCTACCAGGGCACCTATCTGGTCACCCCCAAGACCGACTCCTTCACCTCCAAGGACGGCTACCTGCTGGAGAACGACAACAACACCGAGCCCGCCATCTCCGCCGGCGGCGACCCCAGCTTCACCCTGAAGGGGCTTTTCGGCTCCAGCGGCAATGACGTCAACAACAACGGCGACAACCGCATCACCGTCAAGGACATCGGCGACAACGTCCTGCTCAACGAGGCCGGCGAGGTGGACGAGAGCGAGGCCAACCTCAACCGGGTCACCGCCATGATCCAGGCCCACCTCCAGGATGCCTGGGACGCCATCCGCTCTGACACCGGCTACAACGACAAGGGCGTCTATTATGCCGACTACATTGACCTGACCTCCTTTGCCAAGATGTACCTGGTGCTGGAATACTGCAAGGACTATGACGTCTGCGCGGGCTCCAACTTCTTCCAGCGCTACGGCACCGCCGAAACCGACAAGTACTACGCCGGCCCCGTGTGGGACCTGGACTCCTCCCTGGGCTGCACCCAGGAAAACGGCGCCCTGCGCCTGGCCAGCGACATCAGCATGACCACCGGCTACGGCTTCTTCATCCGCAACATCTACGACTACCGCACCTCCATCTACAAGAACCTGGGCAAGCACGAGGACTTTATGGATGAGGTCCTGGAGGTCTACAACCAGTATAAGGACGTCTTTGACGCCATCCCCGGCAAGGTGGACGCCTTCTCCGCCGAGATCCGTGACTCCGCCATGATGAACTTCCAGAAGGTGGACCCGGTGGACAACTACAACATTGCCCGCTATCGTACCCAGACCGTCAAAAACGCCGGCACGGATTACGAGCAGGTCTATCTTGCCACCACCGACTCCAAAACCGACTGGCCCAACTACATTGCCAACCTGCGCACCTTCTGCGCCGCCCGGACCAAGTTCTTTGCCGAGTATATGGTAGAGCCCTACTCCAACCCCATCGTGGGGGAGGCCGGGGCGGACCTGGCCCCCAACGGCCACGTGTATTCCGACTACACCGCCTCCTGGGAGAATCTGAACGGCATCAACAACCCGGACTTTGAGCCTACCTCCTCCAACATGGGCATCGGCCTGGGCTGGGGCAACTGGAGCCAGACCACCGGCTCGGTGCACTATGTGGGCTTCACCTGGGACGGGGCCGTCACCGTGGACTCTGTAGACCTGTACTGGTACGACGACAACGGCGGCACCCGGGTACCCTCCGACTTCCACCTGGAGTATCTGGACGAAAACGGCGCCTTCCAGCCCATCACCTGCAGAGAGTCTGTGGCCAATTCCAAGGCTCTGAACCAGTACAACCGGCTCACCTTCCCGGCGGTGACCACCAAGGACCTGCGCCTGGTCATGACCACCGCCTCCAACGCCTCGGGCATCTACCGCTTCAAGGTCTACAACGCCGTGGAGCTGGAGGGCATCCCCGTGGTCTTCCACACCACCAAGCGGGCCACGGTCTCCGCCTTTGACACCCAGGACGTGTCCGGCGAGGGCACCGTTGTGGAGTACGCCTTTGCCCGGAACTCCGCCACCGGCGAAATTGACAACTCCGGCAGCGGCCAGGTGAACTTCCGGGTCAACCCCGCCGAGGGCTACAAGGTGGTCAACGTGATTGCCGAGCCCGCGGACCACTTCGCCAATCTCAAGGGCCCCACCGACACCGGCGCCGCGAACACCTACCGCCTCACCAAGGTCACCGACCGGGTGGACATCACCGTCCAGGTGGCCAAGATCACCGGAGACGAGCCGGAAGAGCCCGAGCCCTGCACCCACGAGTTTGACGACGAGGGCGTGTGCATCCATTGCGGCGTGGCCGTGCCCAGGGTGCGCTTCGACTGCGATGCCCACGTTTCCGTCACCGTCTATGACACCCAGGATCTCACCCAGCCCGGCACCGAGCAGGCGGTCTTCGCCTTTGCCCGGGGCAGCGCCGACGGCGCCCTGGACGCCGACGGGGAGGGCCAGGTGAACTTTGTGGTGGTGCCCGAAGCCGGCTGGCTGGTGGAGAGCCTTACCGCCGCACCCAAGAACTACAAGAATCTCAAGGAGCCCGCCGACACCGGCGCCGAGAATTACTACCGGCTCACCAAGGTCTCCGGCGACCTCACCGTCACCATCACCACCGCCCCGGACCCGGACTATGTGCCCCCGGTGGATAAAACCGCCCTGGAGGCCGCTGTGGCCCGGGCCGAGGCCCTGACCGACCGGGAGACCTACACCCAGGAGTCCCTGGCAGCCCTGGAGGCCGCCGTGGCCGCCGGCAATGAGATCCTGGCCGATCCCGAGGCCACCCAGGCCCAGGTGGACCAGGCCGCCGCCGCCATCCTGGCCGCCATTGCCGCCCTGGAGAAGAAGCCCGACGAGCCCACCGAGCCTGTCGGCCCCACCAACCCCGATGAGCCCGATCCCACCAAGCCTGACGACCCCACAAACCCCGACCAGCCCACCAATCCCACCAACCCGGACCAGCCCACCGTGCCCACCGTGCCGGTAGAGCCCACCAAGCCCGGTCTGCCCTGCACCAGCGACGAGACCTGCCCGGGTCTGGAGCAGTTCACCGATATGCCTGCCCGGGGCAACTGGGCCCACAATCCCATCGACTGGGCCGTGGTGAACGAGATCACCAACGGCATGACCGAAACCACCTTCGTGCCCGGCGGCACCATCACCCGGGGCCAGGCGGTGACCTTCCTGTGGAGAGCCGCCGGCAAGCCCGCGCCTGAGAAGACCGAGACCCCGTTCACCGACCTGAAGGAAGGCGCCTTCTACTACGACGCAGTGCTGTGGGCCGTGGAGAAGGGCATCACCAACGGTATGACTGCCACCACCTTCGTGCCCGGCGGCAGCTGCACCCGCGGCCAGATCGTCACCTTCCT
>DFIE01000039.1 GCA_002372735.1 Clostridiales bacterium UBA3705 | reverse complement strand
CATCGACAACATCGGCTTCGCCATCCCCATCAACCAGGTGTACAGCCTGGTAAAGAGCATCATTGAAAACGGCTACATCTCCAAGCCCTACGTGGGGCTGAGCGTCTCCGACGTAAGCCAGGAGAGCCAGAGTTACGGCCTGCCCGCCGGCGCCGCAGTGCAGACGGTGGCACAGAACAGCCCCGCCCAGGCGGCGGGTCTGCAGGCCGGCGATATCATCACCCAGGCGGACGACACCCAGATCACCGGTGCCTCCGACTTTGCCCGGCTGGTGGCCGCCAGCGCCAAGGACGACGTGCTGACGCTCACCGTCTACCGGCAGGGCCAAAGCCTGCAGCTGACGCTCACCGTGGGCGAGAACATCCAGTCCGCCCTGGCGGAGGAGGAATCCGCCCAGCAGCCCCAGCAGCCCGACTACGGCGGCCTGCCCTTCGGCAATTGGGGTTAAGACCTGCGCCAAAACCGGAATCGGCAATTTTGCCGGTTCCGGTTTTTTATCGTTGCAATTGCTGCCGGAATATGCTATAATACCTTGACCAAACGCAAAGGGAGGGGCTGTATGGAGTTTTTGACCCATTCCGGCGCCGAAACCGAGGCGCTGGGCGCCCGGCTGGCAGCACTGCTCCGGGGCGGCGATGTGATTGCCTTCCGGGGCGATCTGGGGGCGGGGAAAACTGCCTTTACCCGGGGTCTGGCCCGGGGACTTGGCATCACCGACCCGGTCACCAGCCCTACCTACACCATCGTAAACGAGTACCCCCAGGGCAGGATCCCCCTGTTCCACTTTGACATGTACCGCCTGGGCGACGCCGAGGAGCTGTTCGACCTGGGCTGGGAGGATTATCTGGCCAGGGAGGGTGTATGCGCCGTGGAGTGGAGCGAGAATGTATTCTCCGCCCTGGAGGACCCCATTGTGATTACCATTACCCGGGACCCCGCCGGGGACTGCCTGCGGCATATCACCATAGAAGGAGGCCGGCTCGGTGCTGATTTTCGCCTTTGAAACCTCGGCCAAGGCCGTGTCTGTGGCCGCCCTGGAGGACGGCCGCCTGCTTGCCGAATACTACCAGAACAGCGGCCAGACCCACAGCCGCACCGCGATGAAGCTGGCCGCCGACCTGCTGGCCAACTGCGACCGCACCCCTGCCGACGTCACCCATGTGGCCTGGGCCAACGGCCCCGGCAGCTTTACCGGGGTGCGCATCGGTGCGGCGGCCGCCAAGGGGCTTTGCTGGGGGCTGGAGCTGCCGGCACTGCCGGTTTCCACCCTGGAAGCGATGGCCCGCTGCCATACCCAGCTGGAGGGCATCCTCTGCCCCTGCATGGACGCCCGGCGCAATCAGGTGTACAACGCCCTGTTCCGGGTGCAGGCCGGCGAGCTGACAAGGCTCTGCCCTGACCGGGCCATCAGTCTGGAGGAGCTGGGCCGGGAGCTGCAAGCGCAGGCGCTGCCGGTGTATCTCACCGGTGACGGCGCGGTGCTGGCCCACACCACCCTGTCACCTGCCCTGCCGGGGCTGCGGCTGCTGCCGGAGCACCTGCGCCAGCAGCGGGCCTCCGGCGTGGCACTTGCCGCCTGGGCTGCCTATGGGCGTGGGGAGAGCGGCAGCGCCGGGGCAGCAGTTCCCAATTATCTGCGTCTGTCACAGGCGGAACGAGAACGCCTGGCAAAACTATCAAAAAAAGGAGAATGAGTATGGGTTCATTACATGTATTGGAGCATCCCCTGATTCAGCACAAGCTGTCTCTGCTGCGGGACAAGAACACCGGCGTCAAGGAATTCCGCGAGCTGGTGGGAGAGATCGCCGCCCTGATGTGCTACGAGGCCACACGGAATCTCCCTACCCATGAGGTGGAGATTGAAACCCCCATCGGCACCGCCACCGTGCGCGCTCTGGCCGGTAAGAAGCTGGCCATCGTGCCCATCCTGCGGGCAGGTCTGGGTATGGTGGACGCCATGATCGATATGATCCCCTCTGCAAAGGTGGGTCACATTGGCCTGTACCGTGACCCTGAAACCCATCTGCCGGTGGAATATTACTGCAAGATGCCCCCTGACATCTCTGAGCGGCAGGTCTTTGTGGTGGATCCCATGCTGGCCACCGGCGGCAGTGCCTCTGCTGCCATCTCCCTGCTGAAGGAAAAATACGGCTGCAAAAACATCATCCTGATGGACATCATTGCCGCTCCCGAGGGCGTGGCGGTGATCCGCAAGGACCATCCCGACGTGGATCTGTTTGTGGCCGCGGTGGACGAGCGGCTCAATGAGAACGCTTATATCGTCCCCGGTCTGGGCGATGCCGGCGACCGGATTTTCGGCACCAAATAAGCCGGACCCAAAACCGAATACCCGCCCATGGCCGCCTCCGTATGGGGGCGGCCATGGTGCGGACGGAATCAATATTGTAGCAATCGAAGGTGTTATTTCTATGGAACTGTTAATGACCGTCGCAGTGTCGCTGCTGGCGGGTCTTTTGATGTCACGTCTTGCCAAGGTGCTGAAGCTGCCTGCCGTTACCGGCTATCTGGTGGCAGGTCTGCTGATCGGCCCCTTCCTGCTGGGCCGGCTGGGGAGCCACGGCGTGGGCTTCCAGACCATGGACCAGGTGGAACGACTGAAGCCCATCTCCGAGGTAGCCCTGGGCTTTATCGCCTTTGCCATCGGCAATGAGTTCCGGCTCTGCCAGCTGAAGGCCATCGGCCGCCAGGCAACAGTGGTGGCGGTGATCCAGGCTCTGTCTGCCACTGTCTTTGTAGATGCGGCGCTGCTGGTGCTGCACCTGATCCTGCCGGACAAAATCACCGTCCCCGTGGCCATTACCCTGGGCGCTGTGGCCGCCGCCACTGCCCCTGCCGCCACGTTGATGGTGGTAAACCAGTACAAGGCCAAGGGCCCCCTGGTGGATATTCTGCTGCCCATCGTGGCCCTGGACGACGCCGTGGGCCTGATCGTCTTTGCCATCAGCTTCGGCATTGCCAAGAGCCTGTCCGGCGGCGGCGGGATCAGCGTAATCAGCGTGTTGCTCAATCCCCTGCTGGAGGTAATTGCCTCCTTCCTGCTGGGCTCGGCCCTGGGCCTGGTTTACACCCTGCTGGAGCGGTTCTTCCACTCCAGAAGCAAGCGGCTCTGTGTGGCCATTACATTTGTAATTATTGCGGTGTCCCTGTCTATGGTGGAAATCAAATTTCCCGGCACCGAGGTGGAGATTGGCTTCTCCTCCCTGCTGGTGTGCATGATGCTGGGCACGGTGTTCTGCAATATCTGCCCCAGCTCTGAAGAGCTGATGGCCAAAACCGATCGCTGGACCGCTCCCCTGTTTGTGCTGTTCTTTGTCATCAGCGGTGCAGAGCTGGATCTGTCTGTCTTTGCCCAGGGTGCGGTGGTGCTGGCAGGCATTGTGTACATCGTCTTCCGCTCTGCGGGCAAGATTCTGGGCGCGCGGTTCAGCTCCAAGCTGGTGCACTGCTCCCCCACCATCCAGAAATGGTTGGGCATCACCCTGCTGCCCCAAGCCGGCGTGGCCTTGGGCATGTCCATTACCGTAGCGGAAGAGCTTGGCGCTGAGGGCGCCATCATCCGCAGCATCGTGCTCTTTTCCGTGCTGATTTATGAGCTGGTGGGCCCGCTGCTGACCAAAATCGCGCTGACCAAGGCCGGCGAAATCCACAGCAAGGAGTTGAACCCCGTTCATGCTGAACCTCGATCCCATCGATAGCTGGTTCCTCAAGCCCCGGCCCGGCCCCCGCAGAAGGACGGTACTTTTTCTGCGCCGTGACCCGGCATACAATCCCTATTCCGCCATGACGCCGGAGCTGCAGGAGGCAAACATGGAGGTTTACTGCAACGCCTTCGGGTTGGAGATTGTGGATTCCATGCTGATGGACGGCACTGACTACGAATCCAGCGTGAGGCTGAGCGAGATGAGCGAGAACTTCCCCTTTGACGCGGAGGTGCTACTGGCCGAGTCCATCACCCGGTTTACCCGGAACCTGGGTGTGCTGTTCCGGCTGGTGATGCGCTTTCGAGAAAAGGGGATTGTGCTCCAGTCGGCGGATATGCCGGTGGATCTGTACCGCGCCATGTGGGAGCTGTATTACCCCATGCTGGGCACCAACACCAAGGTCCACTGGGGCCCCGAGGCCCTTGAAGTCCCAAACACCGTGGGGCTGCCCGGCCGGGTGCCCGTGAAAAAAAGAAGGACGCGGAAGAAGAAAACAGAAGAAGAATATTAGCGCCGGAATTGCGGCGGGCCGTCCAACCTGCCCCCTGCATAAACGGCAAACACCGTTCCCTCCCGGTTCAGACTGAACCGGGAGGGAACGGTGTTTTATTGCCGGGGCGCAGGGCTGCCTGCCGCCTCCAGATACGCCCGGCGCAGATCGGCGGCCAGGTACAAACTGCCGTAGCAGACAATGGCATCCTCCGGCCCGGCCTGGGCCAGGGCCTGGGCTACCGCCCGGGCGGGATCGGGGCAGACCGTGACCGGCTTGCCGTAACGGCTGAGCCACTGCGCCAGCTCCCCCGCAGAGAGGGCCCGGGGGTTGGGGGGCGTGAGCGTGAAGAAGCAGGCTGCCTGGGGGCCCATGCGGTCATACATGGCGTGATAGTCTTTATCTGCCAGCACCCCGGTAATGACCAGCAGCCGCCGGTTGCCCAGATAGTCCGCCACCGCCTGCTCCAGGGCCTGCATACACTGGGGGTTGTGCCCCCCGTCCAGCAGGAACAGCGGGCTGCGGCCCAAAACCTCAAACCGGCCGGGCCAGCGTACCCGGGCAAGCCCCGCCCGGATATGTGCCTCTTCCACAGGCCAGCCCAGGTCCGCCAGCTGGGTTAGCACAGTGATGGCCACAGCGGCGTTAACCCGTTGGTGGGCCCCCAGCAGGGGCAGCTCCAGGGGTGCGCCGCGCCACAGAAAGCGCTGGCCCTCCAGGCTGTGAGACACCGGGGTGAGCAGTTCCGGGTCTGCCACGGTGAGCGGAATCTTCATGTTGGCGCAGCGGCCGGCAATCACCGCCAGGGCCCGGGGCTCGGTGGGATAGGCCACTGCCCGGCAGCCGGGCTTGAGAATCCCGGCCTTGGTCTCGGCAATGGCCGCCACAGTGCTGCCCAGGTACTCAGTGTGGTCCAGGCCAATGTTGGTAAACACAGCAATCTCCGGGGCGGGAATGGCGTTGGTGGCGTCCAGCTCGCCCCCCATGCCGGCCTCCAGCACCACAATGCCGCACTCCCGACGGGCAAACCAGCAAAGGGCAATGGCGGTGATCAGCTCAAACTCCGTGGGCGGATCTGCCATGGACTGGGCAAAGGGACGGACGAAGCCGGTGAGCTCCGCCAGCTCCCCGGGCGGAATCATCTCCCCGTCGATCTGCATCCGCTCCCGGAAGTCCAGCAGATAGGGGGAGGTGAACATCCCGGTGCGCACCCCTGCGGCAGTGAGGGCGGAGGCCGTCATGGCCGCGGTGCTGCCCTTGCCGTTGGTGCCCACAATGTGGACATAGCGCAGCTGCCGCTCCGGATGGCCCAGCAGGGCCAGCAGCCGGGTGATCCGCTCCAGCCCCGGGCGGGAGCCGGTCCAGGAGACAGCGTGGATATATTGCAGAGCTTCCTGATAGGTCATAGCGTTACATTCTCCTTCTCAGTGCCCGGAGGGGGGCGATGGCAACAGAGGTGACGATTGCCCCGGTGGCCAGGCCGATGGCCAGCCGGATCAGGGCCACACCAAAGACCAGCTCACGGCTGTAGTAGCCGAAAATCTTGCTGTCGGCGTAGAGGGCGGCAGTGTTGAGCACAGAGTTTAACACCGCGCAGCCCATGCACACCCCGTACAGCACTGCAGGACGGCGCTCCAGCGGCATTTGGCGGCCCAACAGCCTGGCAAGCAGGCCCAGCACCAGGCCGTGAATGACCGGGGGCAGCACCCAGATGGGTGTGGTGGCGCTGGGGCCAAAGAGAATCAGCTGGTACAGGCTCTCCCCCACCAGACCCACGGCAGCACCGTCCAGCGGGCCAAAAAGCACCCCCGCCACCACCAGGGCCAGGGAGGTGAACCGCAGCTGCAGGTTCCCGCCAATGGGAATTGTGAGAAAGGACAGGGCAAAATAGACTGCGGCAAGCAGCCCGTCCAGGGCAATGCGTTTGGCTTTGGACATAAAAAATTCCTCCATAGGAGGAGGTTAGGGCCGGGGATATTGACAGAGCGGCTGCGACATCGCATCGCGGGGCAAGCCCCTTTCGTCCGCCGGCAACCTCCCATCCGACGGCACTACCGGAGCCGGAGCTCCGACGCGCAAGGTCTACTCTCTGTTCAGGCCGGTTCGATTATAGCACACACCGGCCCGGAACACAAGAGGCAAAATCCACGGCGCAGCCGGCTGTGGGCTGAAATTTCCTCTTGTGTTCTACTGGCCTGTGTGCTATAATAGGTTGAATTTTTGAACACACACTTGGAGGATCACCATGCCCAGCCTGAAAGAAGAGATCTCCCGCCGCAGGACCTTTGCGATTATCTCGCACCCTGACGCGGGCAAAACCACCTTAACCGAAAAATTCCTGCTCTACGGCGGCGCCATTGCCCAGGCCGGCGCAGTCAAGGGCAAAAAAAATGCCCGGGCCGCGGTGTCCGACTGGATGGAGATTGAAAAGCAGCGCGGCATCTCCGTCACCTCCTCGGTGATGCAGTTCCAGTACGAGGGCTTCTGCATCAACATTCTGGACACCCCCGGCCACCAGGA
>DFIE01000119.1 GCA_002372735.1 Clostridiales bacterium UBA3705 | reverse complement strand
GGGCGGATGAAAGGCATCCGCCCCTACGGAGAGGCGCCTGCGTATCCCGTAACCCCGGTGGTATGGGCGACCCGGCCTTTCGGGCCGCTGACTATCGGCCGCTGACTACTGACGACTGAATACTGAATACTGACCCTTGCCTTTCCCGGGATTATCATGTATAATCCTCTTGATACCACCCGGGCTTCGGGATACTGAACACAATCGTTTCCGCCGAAACGGAGAAGGATGCACTATGGGCACAACTCAATTCCTCACCAATCGCTGCGTCATGGACGAAAAAACCCTGCGCCGGACCTATGGCCGGATCTTCCGCAAAAATCTGCTGCCCTTTTACCTGGGGGCCGGCCTGATGGCCGCCTTCGGCGTGCTGCTCATCGTGCTGCTGGGCGAGGTGGGGCCCTTCTCCGGCTTTTTGCTGGTCGCCGCCGCCCTGTACCTGTTTATGGGCCTGCGTCAGCCCGGCAAGCAGGCCAAGCGCCAGATCCGCAGCTATGAGGAAAGCGGCTCCGGCCCCAGCCCGGAGGTGACCGTCCTGTTTGACCAGGACGCCCTCTGCGCCCGTCGGGAGGGTATGGAGGCACAGACCGAAATCCCCTACGACAGCATCAGCGCCATCTTTGACCTTGGCGACCGGATCATCCTGTGGACCCGGGAAAAGCAGTACGTCGTGCTGGACACCGCCCGCTTTGAACACGGCACCGAAGAGGACTTTTGGCAGCGCATGGCAGACCAATGCGCCTGGGCCATGCCGAAATAAGGCAAAAGCAGGGAGCCCCACCGGCTCCCTGCTTTTTCTGCGCCAGGCTGCAGCTTCTACAGCATTCCGTCTTTCCCATTCATTCTCCCCGGTTACAGCGTATGCGTACCGGGGCCCACGGATTGGGTGCGCCCGTCCGGCAGACGGAGCCGGGCGGTGCAGTTGGCGGGGACGGAGAAGGTGTAGACGTACCCCTCCCCCTGCCTCTCCCAGCGGCTCTCCACCGGGCCCCAGATGCTGAGATACCGGGCCCGGGCGCAGCTGAAATGCCCGCCGGGCCTGGGGGCCAGGACAAACCGGTTCTCCCCCGCCACATGGATGCCGCACATTTCGGCAAAGAGCCACTCCACCACCGCGCCTTTGGAATAGTGGTTCAGGCTGCCGATGCCGCCGGTCTTGGAGTTGGGGCCCTCCCAGGCCTCCCAGATGGTGGTGGCCCCGGCCTTGGGCATGGCAAGCCAGCCGGGGACCTCCTCGTTTTCCAGCAGGCGGTAGGCATACTCCACGTCCATATCCGCCAGGACGTAGAGGATCAGCGGGGTGGAGAGGAAGCCCGTGCCCAGCCGCCAGCCGTAGCGGTCCAGGGCCGTCAGCAGGCGCTTTTGGGCAAATTCCGTCTGCGCCTCGTCCAGCAGCCCCATGTACAAAGGCCGCACCAGCTTGGCCTGGCGGTCGGTATCCAGGGAAAACTTCTTCGTCCGGACCAGGGCCCGGTAGCCCTCTTGGGCCCGCCGGGCGGTTTCGCGGTACAGGGCGGCGTCGGCGGGCTTGTCCAGCACCCGGGCGATGTTCTCCATGTGCCGCATCAGATAGACGATGTACGCCGTGGTCTCCTCCGGGTGGGGAGAGATGAAATCCGAAACGGCGAAGGGCTTCACGTCGGCGGGCTCCGCCCATTCCCCGTAGGACTGGCCGTAGTTGGAGACATTCTTCCGCTCCGACAGGCCGACGCCGGTGGGCAGGGCGGTGGGATACCACCTGCCCAGGGTGCCCCGCTTGTACAGGGCGTAGCGGCGCATGCTGTCGTAGTGCGCCTCCAGAATCCGCCGGTCGCCGTACCGGCTGTAGATCACCCAGGGGATCAGCACCCCGGCGTCAGACCAGCCGGCAGAGCCGTCCATGGGGTTCATATAGGGGTCCACCCCGCCCTTGGGGGCGATCTGGGGATAGCAGCCGTTTTTGTGCTGGACGTCCTGCAGGTCGTTTTCGTACTTGCGGGCAAAGGGGGCGAAGCGGAAGAGGTAAGAGGCGGTTCCGGCGAAGATTTGGGCGTCCCCGGTCCAGCCGTGGCGCTCCCGGGTGGGGCAGTCGGTGGGCACGTCCAGATGGTTGTTCTTGGCGGACCAGACCGTGGCGGCAAAGAAGCGGTTGAGCAGGTCGTTGGAGCATTCAAACCAGCCGGTGCGCTCCAGGTCGGAGTAGACCGCAATGGCGGTGAAGTCCTCGGGGCGGAAGGGAACGTCTGTTTCCACCAGCACGTACTGAAAGCCGAAGACCGCAAAGGTGGTTTTATAGTCGTTGCGGCCCCCGGCGCAGGTGTAGTCCACCTGCTGCAGGGGGGTCGTGATTTTTTTGTTGGAGCACTGGATGTTCTTTTGGGTGAACTCCCCCGCCTCATCCAGCAGCTCGCCGAAGCGGAGGAAGATCCGCTGCCCCAGCTTCGCGTCCAGAGAGAAGGACAGGTACCCCGCAATGTTCTGGCCGAAGTCCAGCACGGTCTTGCCGGCCGGGGTGGTGAGCAGCCGGGGCTTGAAGGTCTCGTGCTCGGTGACGGGCACGTTGTTGGCGCAGGTGGGCCGGACGCTGTGGCTTGTCACCCGGGCAAGGCCCCTGTAGGTGGGGGTGCGGAAGGCCTCTACAATCTCGCCGTCCTGGTTGTCGGCAAAGCGGATGGGGCCGTCGTGGGACCACTGCCAGGTCGCGTCGGTGCCGACGGTTTCCCGGCTGCCGTCCTGATACGTGAGCTCCAGCTGGGCCAGGAGCTTGGTCTCGGCGCCGTACTGGTTTTTCAGGCCCCAGGCCCCGCAGGAGCCCCGGTACCAGCCGTCCGCCAGCTGCACCGTCAGCTCGTTTTCGCCGGGCCGGAGCAGGGCTGTCACGTCATAGGTCTGGTACTGGACCCGCCTGCGGTAGTCCGTGTGGCCCGGGGCCATGACGAAGCTGCCCACCTTTTTCCCGCTCAGCCTGGCCTCGTACAGGCCGCAGGCGGTGATATAGAGCCGGGCTTTCTCGACGGGCCTCGATACAGAGAACGCCTTGCGGAAGCAGTCCACGGGATAACGCTGCTTTTTGTTCACCGGATCATTGCCGGTGATCCACTTGGCCTCCCAGACAGAGATGCCCCGCTCGAAGAAGGCCTCGCTCCACTCCCCGGGGGCGCCGGTCTCGTCCCAGAGACGGATTTTCCAGCACACCCGCTCCCGGTCATGGAGGCCCCTGGGGTAGACCGCCCACATGGCGCTTGACTCCACCTTGCCGCTGTCCCAGCGGGGGGTGACGATCTGCCAGGCGGTCTGCTTCGTGCCGTCCTCGCAGTTCCACATGAGCCGGGGGTGCTTGAGATCGATGCCCAGGGGATTTTCCAGATATTCGGTTCTCAGACAGACGGCTCTCATTTTGCTTCCTTTCTGGCCCTGATCTCGGCCTGCTCGGCGGGGAGATGCTTCTCCACGTCCAGGAACTTCAGGATCACCACCAGCAAAGCGCCGGTAAAGACCTCCAGCCCCAGGAAGGCAAAGTTGATGACCCCATAGACGGCCTGGGGCTGCTGCAGGGCCACGGTCAGCACCCCGTCGGCGGCGGGCTTGACGGCATCCAGGGCGATCTGGGAGACCCAGCCGTTTTGCGTCATCACGGCGGCGGCCTCAGCGGCGGAGCCCGCGGTGATGGGGGCCAGGTATCCGGCCCTGGCCAGCAGCCAGTTGAACACGCCGGTCATGATGCCCACCATGGCCACGGCGATAATATTATAGATGGACATGGCCGTGCCGTCGATCCGCTTGTCGGTTTTCCACTCCAGGTGGTCCAGGCAGTCGGCAAACAGGGCCATAAACACGTAGGAGCAGGGCAGGCCGCCGACGTTTTTGATAAACTGGCCCACCAGCACAACCACCAGGCTGTGGGGGAACAGCCAGCAAATCAGGCTGCCCAGGGCGTAGAGCACAAAGCCAATCATGGTGACGTTCCGCTTGCCAAACCGCTTTGCCAGGGGCCACACCGCAAAAATGCCGATGCCCATGGGGATGCCGCCGATCACCGACACCAGCATCTGGGTGACGCCGTCGTTGTAGGTGCCCAGCACGTAGTTGCAGTAGTACACCAGGCCCAGGTTCTTCAGGGTGACGCCCACGGTGTAGATCAGAAAATAGGCGTACATCAGCACCATGTACCGGTCTGAGAACAGCAGCCTGAGCTGCCGGCCGAAGGACAGCTCCTCCTTTTGGGCCCCGGCAGCCTCCTCGGTGACCCGCTCCTTGGTGAAGAAATACTCCAGCAGGGTCAGGGGCAGGGCCAGGATGGACAGTGCAGACATCAGGGTGATCCACTTGGACTTATCCACCCCGATGGCCGGCATGACCACCATGGGGAACACCAGGGCCACCAGGATGCCGGACATCATAATGGTGGTGATCTGGTTGAAAACCGACAGGCCGCCCCGGGCGGTGCCGTCCCGGGTGGACAGGGGCACCATCAGGTTGTGGCTCATGTTGAAGATGGTGTAGGCGAAGGAGTAGAACAGGTTGTAGGAGAGCATCACCCACAGGGCCTTCACCGTGTCGCTGCCCTCGGGCACTGTGAAGAGCAGAATGCCCGTGACGGGCACCAGCACCGCCGACAGCAGCAGCCAGGGCCGGGCCTTGCCCTCCTTGGTCCTTGTGCGGTCGATGATCTGGCCCATGATGACGTTGGTAATGGCGTCGATCACCTTGGACACAATGGGGAAGACGGTCAAAAACAGGCCGCCCCAGAGGGGGGTGAGATTGAGCACGTCGGTGTAGTAGACGTTGAGATAGGTGGCCAGCACCGCGTTGAGCAGCACAGCCCCCGCCGGGCCGATGAGATAGCCCAGCCATTTTTCCTTTGCCCGGACCTCCGGGGATTTGACGGCACTTGCAGGCAGCTTCATAAGTCGGGTCTCCTTCCGAAATTCTCCGTTCTCAATTCTCAATTGCGCAGCGCCAGCACCAGCCGCAGCACGTTGGCGGCGGTGCGCTGCAGCTCCGCCCGGGTGATGCCGCCGGGCTGATCCAGGGTCTTCAGCAGGGTGCCGTCGGACTTGTAGGTCTTTGCCATGTGGCCCATGTCCCCGGGCATCAGCACGTCCACCTGGGCCCGGACCCGGTAGGCGTTGTTGCGCAGCAGGGGGAACTCCGGGCTTTTGGCCTTTTGCATCCACCAGTCGGTGATGACGCAGCCCTCATAGCCCCACTCCCGGCGCAGCACGGTGGTGACCAGGTCGTAATTGTAGTGGCTCCACACCCCGTTGACCTTGTTGTAGCTGGTCATAAGGGTGCGGGGCTTTGCCTCCTTGACCACGATCTCAAAGTTGCGCAGGTAGAGCTCCCGCAGGGCCCGCTCCGACACCCGGGAGTCGTTGGTGTTGCGCTTGGTCTCCTGGTTGTTGCAGGCAAAGTGCTTGGGGCAGGCGGCCCTGCCCTGGCTCTGGACCCCCCGCACCGTGGCGGCGGCCATCTTGCCGGAGAGGAGGGGGTCCTCGGAGAAATACTCAAAGTTCCGGCCGCAGAGGGGGTTGCGGTGCAGGTTCATCCCCGGGGAGAGCTGGACGTCCACCCCGTAGTGGACCATCTCCTCCCCCACCTTGGCGGACAGGTCCTCCACCAGGGCGGTGTTCCAGGTGCAGGCCAGGGCCG
The DNA here is from genome assembly GCA_002372735.1 of Clostridiales bacterium UBA3705. Next base: position 3,200 of record DFIE01000119.1, on the reverse strand, counting down.
TGCCGCAGGGCAGCAGGGCGCAGTATTTTTTCAGCCGCAGGCCGGCAGGGCCGTCGGCGGTGATGATGGGGGCCACGCCCTTTTCCCGCAGGCTCTCGATCACGCCGCCAAAGGCGCCGGCGTTGCCCGCCACCCCCAGGCTGCTGCCCATCATGCCGTGGCCCCGGGTCAGGGCCTCCAGCTCTTGATCCGACAGGCCGCCGATGAACTGCTCCAGGCTGACCTCTCCCCGGCGCACCCGGTCCAGGGTGCTGGGGGCGGCGGCGGGCAGGGGCCGGGGCAGCTGCTCCAAAATCCGGCTGCGCAGGGCCGGGCTGGTCTTGCACAGGGGGATGCACTGCTCCACGGTGATTTCATGGGCCAGGGTGAAGCTGCCCAGGGCTGTTTCCCCGGCGGTGAAGCGGTAGTCCCCGGGCTCCAGCACAAAGCGGCTGCTGTCCTCGTCGTAGGAGGCCAGGCACTTGTCGTCGCAGCGGAGGGTCAGGGTCTCGCCCTCGCCGGGGGCCAGGGTTTTGGTCTTGCCAAAGGCCGCCAGCACCCGCAGGGGCTTGTCCAGCCTGCCCTTGGGGGCATAGCACCACAGGGGGACCACCTCCTTGCCGGGGCGGCTGCCGGTGTTGGTCACGGTGACCGTCGCCTCCACCCCGGTCTGCGTATGGGTCAGGCCGAGGGCCTTGGTCTCAAAGGTCGTATAGCTCAGCCCGAAGCCGAAGGGGTAGAGCAGCTTCTCCCGGTGCAGATCAAAGTACCGGTAGCCCATGTAAATGCCCTCGGCGTAGTCGTTGTAGGCCTTGCCGCCGAAGTTGGCGCTGCTGGGGTAGTCCTCGTAGCGCCGGGCGATGCTGTCGCTGAGCCTGCCGCAGGGGCTGACCCTGCCCGTCAGCACGTCCGCCACCCCGTTGCCGCTCTCCATGCCCCCCTGCCAGACCAGCAGGATGGCAGAGAGCCTGTCGCCGTATTCCTCGGTCCAGGCCATGTCCAAAATGCTGCCCACGTTCAGCAGCACCACCACCCTGGAAAAGGCCCCGGTCACCGCGTCCAGCATGGCCCGCTCGGCGTCTGTCAGATAGTAGCTGCCCTGGGTGAGGGTGTTCTCCCGGTCCTCCCCGGCGGCCCGGCCCAGAACCACCAGGGCGGTGCCGGCCCTCTTGGCGGCAGCCTGCACCAGGGCTTCGTCCAGGGGCATCTCCGGGTGGCTGTAGGGCCAGTGGCCCCACCAGCCGTGGTCGGCCCTGTTCTCCTCCCGGGCGGTCCAGAGGGCATAGGCCTTTTGCACCATCTTGTCCACCGGCACCCCGGCGCCCTCCAGGCCCTCGATCAGATTGACGTGGTAGGGGGCGCTCACGTCCCCGCCGCTGCCGTAGCCCACGTAAAACCAGTCCAGCTGGCACCGCCCGAAAACCGCCACCTCTTCTCCCTCCGCCAGGGGCAGGGCGCCGTTGTTTTTCAGCAGCACGCAGCTCTCCGCCCCGGCCTGCCGGATCAGCGCCCCGATGCCGGGGGTGACGTACCGCGCCCCGTCGGCGGTGGTCTCGTCCTGCATCAGGCCGTTGCCCATGGCCAGGTCAATCATCCGCTGGGCCAGCCTGCCCAGTTGTTTTTTCAGCTTTTTCATCAGAATGCTCCTTTGTCGATTTGTGCCCGCCCATCCGGGCAGCGGTCTGTTCTTGCTACAGCATAGCAAAGTGTTGCGGGTTTTGATATCATGGTTGTTGCGTTTTTTGTTTGTATGTTATATAATCATGCTGTCACACCGGGTTACCCCCAAGGGTGACAAGCCGGGGAGGTGGGCGTCATGGAGGATCCGCGCAGCAGGTGCCGGACGATTTGCGATTTGTTTTATGCGGCACTGCATATCCCGATGTACGTGTACGAAAACGGGCAGCTGCAGTATACCCCGGTGGCGGAGGCCTTTGCCCGGCCGCCCCGGCAGTATCTGGCGCAGCTGCTGGGCCGGCAGGCGCCCATCTATTTCACGGAGTACGGCGCCTGCTTTGCCCGGCTGGACGTAGAGGACGCGGCGGCGCTCCATCTGATTTTGGGCCCGGTCTCCGCCCTTCCGCCCCAGAGCGGCGTCCTGCCGGAGATGTACCGGGATTACGGCGTGCCGGCAGCAGACCGGGCGGCCTTCCGGGCCTTTCAGCTGCAGCTGCCCACCATGACCCATCTGGATTTCTTCCACCATCTGCTGCCGATTTCCTACGCCCTGAACCGCCGCGTCCTGCCCCTGGCGGAGCTGACCCCGGCCCCCAGCCCGGAGGACACCGTGCGCACCCGGCAGAAGCAGGCGGAGACCATGTTCCGGCAGCGGGAGACGGCATCGACCAACAACTCCCTGGCCCTGGAGCGGGTGCTGCTGGCCATTGTCCGGGCCGGAAACGTGGAGGAGCTGCGGCGCTTCGCCGCCGCCACCCCCAGCTATCAGGCCGGGGTGATTGCCGAAACCCCCCTGCGGCTGCAAAAAAACTACTTTATCTCCACCATCACCCTGACGACCCGGGCCGCCATTGAGGGCGGCCTGCCGGAGGAGCAGGCCTTTCGCTTCTCTGACCTGTACATCACAAAGGCGGAGACCCTGTCTGATCTGCAGGCGGTGAACACCCTGTTTTTGCAGGCCCTCCAGGACCTGACCATGCAGGTGCACGCCAGGCGACAGGAGCAGCTCCGGCTGGAGCGCCGGGAGGTGGGCCGGATCGGGCAGCTGTGCATGGACTATGTGCAAAAGCACACCCACAGCCCCCTGACGGTGCAGGGGATTGCGGATGCGCTGGGGTATCACCGGTCCTATCTGTCCGCGGCCTTCAGCCGGGCCGCAGGGGTATCGCTGCGGGAATACATCTACCGCTGCAAGCTGGAGGAGAGCGTCCGCCTGCTGCAATACACCTCCAAGTCCATCAGCGAAATCAGCAGCGCCCTCTACTTTTCCAACCAGAGCCACTTTGTGCAGCGGTTTAAAAAGCGCTACGGCCTCCCCCCTGCCCAGTTCCGCGCAGAGCACCGGGCGTAAGACCGCGCAGGCAACCGGCCCGCAGATTTCCCAGGGAGGTTGTACTGCCGTCATCCCTGCGGGGGCGGTGCGTACGCATCCCGGCGCCCCGGTGGGGCGGGCGGCCTGGGCACGGGCGGATGTGGGCATCCGCCCTAACGCCGCCCGCTGCCACCGGGGCTGCTGATTGAGTACACGCTCTTCCGTAGCGGCC
>DFIE01000069.1 GCA_002372735.1 Clostridiales bacterium UBA3705 | reverse complement strand
CAGGAACTACAACTGCAACTGCAACTGCAACAGGAACTGCAACTGCAACCGCAGCAGGAACTGCAACTGCAACTGCAACCGCAGCAGGGATACCTGCTGCGCAGGCTGAGGCGGAGTTCGGACGCTTTTGGGAGGCTTATCCCCGAAAGGTGGGTAAGGCAGCAGCCCGGAAGGCCTTTGCCCGGGTACAGACGGACCCGGCAGTTCTGCTTGACGCAGTCATGGCACAAAAACGCTCTGCCCAGTGGACCAGGGAGGGGGGGAAGTATATCCCCAACCCCGCCACTTGGCTCAGTCAAGGCCGCTGGGAGGATCAGCTGCCCCCGGCGGCGAATGACCGCAACCGGATCCGCGCCCCGGAGGAGTATTTTGAGGGACTGGAGGACTGGTAGATGCTCTTCAGCCCGGAGGGTGCCATACCGCCGCGGAAAAGCGTGTCCCGCTTCACGCTTGCTTCTTTCCGGGTAAGGAAGATATTGACTCCGAAAAACGTATCTGGTATATTGAAAGTGTACAGGCCGCAATCCCGCTGCAAACGAAGGAGGATACCATGAAAGCTGCAGATGCGCACACAATCCACGGCTCCAACTGCCCGTGCGACGAGTCTTGTCCCCTGGGCAGGGCCCTGTCCGTCGTGGGGGGAAAGTGGAAGCTCCGGCTGATCTGCACCCTCTACGTGGACGGCCCCCAGAGATACAACGACCTGTTGAGAAAAACCGGCCCGATCACCAACACCATGCTCGCCGCATCCCTGAAGGAGCTGGAGACGGATGAAATCGTCTCCCGCACCCAGTATGCGGAGATCCCGCCCCGGGTGGAGTACTCCCTCACCGACCACGGCAGGGCCCTGTGGCCGATCCTCCACAGGCTGGCCCATTGGGCAACCGGCGAGACGTATGACGGAGATTGACACAGGGGTGAGACAATGAAAAGGACAAGCTATCCCATTTCCCGGGAGTTCTTTCCCTACAGCAGGTTCACGCCGCCCATCAGCAGGGACCATGCACGGCTTTGACGCCAAGGTCAACGCCCCGACCACCCGGAGGATGCTGGAGGCCCGCGGGGCCTTTCTGCAAAAAATGTTCAACACAACAGGAGGAGCAGAGAATGGAACACCCGATGGAGCTGATCCGCGCCCGCCACAGTGTGCGGCAGTATCTGGACAAAAGAATTCCTGAGGACGTCCGCGCCAGGCTGGACGCCTGCGCCGCCCGGCTGAACGCGGAAGGCCGCCTGCATATGCAGCTGATCTATGACGAGCCGGAGTGCTTCCGCTCCCGGATGGCGAAGTACGGCAGGTTTGAAAACTGCGCAAACTACATTGCCCTGGTAGGGGAGAGGGCGCCGGATCTGGAGGAGCGCTGCGGCTACTACGGCGAGCTGCTGGTGCTGGAGGCCCAGGCGCTGGGGCTCAACACCTGCTGGGTGGCCCTGACCCACGGCAAAAGCCGGGCCAAGATCAAGCCCGGCGAGACGGAGGTCATTCTCATTGCCCTGGGCTACGGCAAAACCCAGGGCTCGGCCAGAAGGAGCAAGCCGGCCGCCGCCGTGAGCAATGTCACGGCCGGCAGCCCCGACTGGTTTAAGCAGGGGGTGGAGGCGGCGCTGCTGGCCCCCACCGCCACCAATCAGCAAAAGTTCAGCCTGACCCAGGCGGGCGGCAGGGTGTCGGCAAAGGCGGGCCTGATCGGGGTGTGCCTGAAAATCGATCTCGGCATTGTGAAGTGCCACTTTGAGCTGGGCGCAGGCAAGGAAAATTTCAGTTGGGATATGGGAGGCGCGTAAAATGACACGGGAAGAAGCCGGCAAGGAGTACAGGATTTTTGAGCAGTTCAACAAGCAGTGGGCCCTGGTCACGGCGGGCAGTCCGGCCCGGTTCAACACCTGCACGGTCTCCTGGGGCAGCCTGGGGACGCTCTGGGGCAGGTCTGTGGCCACGGTCTATATCAACCCGGACCGCTACACCTGGGCGTTTTTAAAGGACAGCGACGTCTTTACCGTGTCCTGGTTCCCGCCGGCGTACCGGCAGGCCCTGGCCTATCTGGGGGAAAAATCCGGCCGGGACGAGGACAAGATCGCCACCGTGGGCCTCACCCCGAAACAGCTGGGCGATGGCATCACCTTTGCCCAGGCAAACCTCACCCTGGTCTGCCGCAAGCTGTACCAGGGGGAGTTCCGCCGGGAGGGGCTTGCAGAGACCATCCACCACGGCATCTATGAAAACTGGCGCCCGCACTGGATGTTTGTGGGCGAGATTCTGGAAGTGGAGGATCTGAGATGAGTACCTTAGTCGCATATTTCAGCGCCGAGCGCGGCAGAACCGCAGAGGTTGCCCGGGAGCTTGCCCAAAAGCTGGGCGCGGACCTCTTTGAGATCAGGCCCCAACAGCCCTACACGGCGGCGGACCTGAAATGGACCAACCCCCTGGCCCGCTGCAACCGGGAGAAGCTGGGCCGGAAGGACGTGCCCGTGGCCGGGCGGGTGGAAGAATTGGCCCAATATGACACGGTGTACATCGGCTTTCCCATCTGGTACGGCTGCGCCCCCAACGTGGTGAACACCTTCTGCAAGGACTACGACTGGACGGGCATCACCGTCCACGCCTTTGCCACCTCCGGCGGGTCCGGCATCGGGAAAACGGCGGAGAAGCTGGCACCCTACGTGCAGGGCGCCGCCTGGGTAGACGCCAGGCTGGTCCACAGCGCAGCGGAGCTGTAAGGAATTCAAACATATATTCAAAAACTGAACGGCCTGCCGGAAATTGCCGGCCCGGCCGCTGAAAAAGGAGGCAGGGGTATGGATCTGGAAGCGATTCGCAGCATCTCCGATGAGACCGCGCAGGTGGAGCAGGTGTACGCGCTGTTTGACGAGGACAGCCGGCTGACCCGCAGCCGGGCGGCACAGGTGGAGTTTCTCACCACAGTACGCTGCCTTGAGCCCTATCTGCGGCCCGGCGCCAGGGTGCTGGATCTGGGTGCAGGCACCGGGGCGTACAGCCTGTACCTGGCCAATCGGGGCTGCCGGGTGGAGGCCGTGGAGCTCTCCGGCAGCAACGTCCGGGTGTTCCGGCAAAAGCTGAGACCGGAGCTGCCGGTGCACCTGGTGCAGGGCAACGCCCTGGACCTTGCCCGCTATGCCGACGCCAGCTTTGACCTGGTGCTGTGCCTGGGCCCGCTGTACCATCTGCACAGCCCGGCGGACCGGGCCCGCTGCATCCACCAGGCCCTACGGGTCTGCCGGCCGGAGGGAGTGCTGTTTTTCGCCTTTATCAACCATGACGCGGTGTTTCTCTCAGAGCTGAGCTATCGCCCGGACTACTTTGACACCGGGGACTACGACCGCGAAACCCTCCGCCTGGAGGACTTCCCCTTTGTGTTCCACACGGTGAGCGAGTGCCGCCGGATGCTGACCGAAAACGGCGTCACCCTGCTGCGCCAGGTGGCCTCTGACGGGGTGAGCGAGCTGATGGAGGACCGGATCAACGCCATGACCGACACCGGGTACGCCCAATATCTGCGCTACCATTACTACACCTGCGAAAAGCCCGAGATGCTGGGCCGCAGCAACCATCTGCTCTTTGTGGGCCAAAGGGCGGACGCCCCTACAGCCACTGCCTGAAGAAGGCGCACTCCTCTGCGTTGCAGGCCTTGGCCTGGGCGGAGCGCATATCGCAGTGGAACACATGGCCCAGCCGGGTCTGCTCGTCGCCGTAGAGCCGATAGGTCACCGGCACGCTGCCGGCAACAATATGCAGAGCTCGCAGATATTATACGGCCTTTTTCCGGCGGATGCAACACTTTTCCCCTGGGGCGCGGGATTTGCCCGGCCCCGCCGGCTTGGGCAGAAAACACAAAAAAACAGGCGGATACAGGAATATTTCGTTGCATCTTGCCTCAATTCATGGTATGATAGGTCTGTCAAGATCAGCCCGGGGGCAGACGCTTCCCCCGGCAGAAAGAGGTGATTGCCTGTGGCGCACAACACCAGGCTCCTGGCGGTGGCCGGAAAGGGCGGCGTGGGAAAAACCAGCATCTGCGCCGCGTTTGTCCGTCTGCTCACAGAAGCCTACCCCGACAAGCGGATCCTGGCCATTGACGCGGACCCTGCCGTGGGCCTGAGCACAGCCCTGGGCGTAGAGGTCCGGGAGACACTGGATGATATTCGCAAAAGCATCGTTGCCTCGGTGGAGGACGGCGAACCCCGGCAGGCCATTGAGCTGCTGTCCGAGGCCCGCTTTCGCATCCTTGACACCATGGTGGAAAACCAGCGCTTTTCCTTCCTGGCCATCGGCCGGCCGGAGAGCGCGGGCTGCTACTGCAAGGTCAACGCCTACCTCAAAGAGGTCATCAGCCTCCTGAGCCAGGACTTTGACTACGTGGTCATCGATGGGGAGGCCGGTGTGGAGCAGATCAACCGCCGGGTGCTGGAAAAGGTCACCCACCTGGTGTTGATCACCGATCCCAGCCGGAAGGGCACCCAGGTGATCCAAACCATCCGCCGGGTGGCGGACGAGCTGGTGATGTATGAGCGCTGCGGCGTCATCATCAACCGCCTGGCCGACCCTGCCCTGCTGCCCCACGTCCAGGTGGCGCCGGAGGAGCTTTTGGCGGTGATCGGCAACGACCGGGCCCACGCGGCCAACGACATCGAGGGCAAAACCGTATTCGACCTGCCTCAGGACAGCCCCATTTTACAGGGCGCCTGCCAGGCGCTGGCCAAGCTGGGCCTGCTCCCGGCGGCCTGCCCATAACAAAGAGAGGTGTTACGCTTGAGAGATTTAAAGCATCTGATCTACTTTGAAAACCTGCTGGACAACGCCGACAACGAGCTGGTAGAGCAGGCCAAGGCGGAGGGCCAGCTGGCCCTTGGCTATACCTGCTTCCACATCCCCGAGGTACTGCTGAACCTGCCGGGCTGCTTCTCTGTCCGCCTCCGGGCGCCCAGAACCGGCTCCATCGACATCGCCACCTACTATATGTCCAACTACACCTGCGAGTTCGCCAGGGCCCTGGTGGAGCGGGGCATTGAGGGCGGCTTCAACTTCCTGGACGGGCTGGCCGGCGTGGACGCCTGCTCCATGATGAACCGTTCGATGGAGCACTTTGAGATCCTGAATGTCAACGACAAGCCCAACTTCTTTGTCACCCACTGCGACATGCCCTTCAAGATCGAGGACTACACCATCGAGTCCTATGTCAAGCAGATGCGCGTGCACGTGCTCAGCGAGCTGACCCGGCGCTTCGGCACCGACACCTCCGATGAGGCGATCCGCAAGGCCGTCGAGGAGCACAATGAGATGTGCCGCATCATCACCGAGATCGGTGAGATGCGCAAGGCTGCCAATCCCGTCGTCACCGGCTATGAGTTCCACCTCATCAACCTTGTCAGCTATGTCTGTCCGACCGCGCTGATCCTTCCCTATCTGCGCGAGACGCTGGAAGAGCTCAAGACCCGCGAGCCCGATGCGAAGTCCGCGTTCCGCGCCCGCGTCGCCATTGTCGGCTCCGAGATCGACG
>DFIE01000101.1:1736-7376 GCA_002372735.1 Clostridiales bacterium UBA3705 | reverse complement strand
AAAATGAAGCATTTTGCGGCGCGCCCTATGATTTACGGTTGCGTAGCTGCAGAGGGTTGGGTGGGTTCAGTCTGTTCGGTGCCGTCGGGCAGGTCAGGCTCCGGCAGATCCTTCAGCATTTGGTACCGCATGACAATGGCCGCCACCTGGGCCCGGGAAGCGTTGCCCTGGGGATCCAGCATGGTCACACCACCGATCTTGTTGCCGTTAATCAGGCCGTTGCCCACGGCCCAGGCCAGTGCCTCTTTGGCGTAGGCGGAAGCCTTGTCTCCGTCCGGGAAGACGGACAGATCTGTGGTTTTGCTCACGTCCTCGCCCTCCCACTTGGCGTAGCGGAAGAGCATGGTTGCCACCTGCTCTCGGGTGACGTCCAGCCCGGGGCCGAAGCGGGTAGGACTCAGACCGTTGACCACACCCTGTGCGGCGGCCCAGGCCACGCCCTTGGAGAAATACACATTGGTGGGAACGTCGTCAAAGTCGGTCTGGAGCTGCTCCGGCTCCTCGCTGCCGGCCATCCGCCACAGCACGGTGACCATCATGCCCCGGTTCATGGGAACGCCGGGGGCAAAGGTGGTGTCGGAGGTGCCGTTGAACAGATTGTTGTCTACCACAAAGTTCACGGAATCTGCAAACCAGTCAGTGGTTTTTACATCGGTGAACCTGTCTACCGGGGTTTGGACAATGCCGCACACGGTGCACACGCCGTCTACAAACTTGTGTCCGGTGGCGGGGATGGGGTTGGAAATCCGCATGCCGCAGTGCATGCACACATAGTCCAGGGAGCCGTCCTCGGTGCAGGTGGGCAGGGTCTTTTCGGTACGGAAGACGTGGTCGTCGCCGCCCACATCGCCGAACCAGTAGTTCATATCCACCCGGGTGTTAATGCCGGGGACTGCGCCGTCAGAGGAATACTGCCAGATGTTGGCGCCGGTTTGAACGGTGAGGGTGTCGTTGTATTGGGCAACCCAGCGGACCCAGTTGCTGTAGGCGTCGCTGTTCAGACGGGTGTTCCAGTAGTAGGTGCTGCAGTATACACCGGCCCGGAAGCCCACGTTTTCTATGGTGGTGCAGAAGGTGGTGCAGGTGTTCAGAATCTTTTCCGGGGTCATGGAGGCAGCAAGGATCCGGGTGGGCTCTTCCACGTCGAAGAAGATGGGCAAATCCGGCTTGTGGCTGCCCAGCTGGTTCAGGACAAAGTCCACCTCAGCCATGGCCTCGATGTCGTTCATGGCCCGGGTGTAGATATATACACCGTAGGGAATGCCCAGGCGCTCGCACTCCTCCACATTGCGCTGGAAGTAGGTGTCTACCGCCCAGGAATCGGGGAAGGCATCGGGATTCTCCTGGGTGTACAGGAACTGGTTAGGATCGGCCTTGAACTTCTGCTCAAAGGCGGTGTTGTCCTTGTACTCGGGGTGCTTGGCGATAAAGTCGTCATACCGGCCGCCGGTGTTCTTCTTGCCGAAGTCACCCACGCGGATGATGGCATAGTCGATGTAGTTTTTGGCGGTGTCCCAGTCGATGACGCCGTTATGCTCGCTGACGTCAATGCCCGGGCGGAAGAACATGCCCTCGCCGCAGATGGGGCACTCGTCACCGGGCAGGCTGACCACGCACTCGTGGGTGTATTTCACATCGTCGCGGGTCTTGCTGCGCCATATGCTGTAGGAGCCGCTGAGATAGTAGCTGCGGAAGCTGGCCAGGCCGTTGCCGCTGTAGCGGGTGGTGCGCACGTTGCAGTCTGTGCGGACCACAGGGGTCGACTCAGAGATCTCAATGCTGTTGATGGCGCCGTTTTCGTCAAAGGTCACGTCAGTGCAGAGCACCACATGGCCGGAGGAGTTCAGGTAGTCGCCCACCTGGAGATCGGCGTAGGAGCTGCTGGAGATAAAGGTGCCGTAGTTGGTGATGTTGTCGGTGGTGCAGCGCCGGGGCAGATTCAGCGCCCAGGAGACGAAGCCGCTGCAGTCTGTACCGAAGTAGGGGCCGCCCCGGCCATAGCTGGACCGGTCGGTGTACATCTTGCTGCCAGTGTTGTTTACAGCGGCGATAAACTCGGTGAGACTGGCACTCCAGGGTACGTACTTGGCGCTGACAGGCTGGCTGTAGGGCAGTCCGTGGTAGGTGGTGCCGGCCTTGTAGGTCATGTAGTTGCCCCAGGCGGCAATGTCCTTTTGGGGTGTCCATTCAATGTTGGTCATCTGCGCAGCCCGGAGAACAATGTTATTCACGCCGGTGGTGGCGGGGCGGCGCTTTGCGCCGTCATCGTGATAGGTGAAGCTGTCGGGCACCACGTAGGAGGGCTGGGGGATCACGTAGCTTGTGCCGGTGTCCGGCGTCAGGGTTTCGGGCTCGTCAGGGGTCGGGGCCTCGTCGGGAACCTCGGTCTGCACAACAGGCTCGGTCTCCTCGGGGACGTCGATCTCCACAGGGGGCTCGGTCTCCACAGGGGCCTGGGTCTCGATGGGGGCCTCAGTCTCAATGGGCGCTTCGGTCTCAATGGGAGCCTCAGTCTCCACGGGCGCTTCGGTCTCCACAGCCGCCTCGGTCTCCACAGGCGCCTCGGTCTCCACAGGGGGTGCAGCGGGAGTCTCGGTCTCCGGAGAGATTTCGTCTTCGGGCAGGGTCTCGTCCTCGGCAGGGGCCTCCGGATCGATAGGTTCTCCGGTCACTGCGTCCACCAGGGTTTCCTCTCCGGTGATCGGGTCACGCAGGACGATCTGTACGTCCCCGGGGTTCAGGTTGGGGTCGGAGAGAATTTCCTCCACCGCCAGGGCGGCGGCCTCCTGCTCCAGGGCCTTTTGGAAGGTCTCTTCTTCGGTGATGACGCCGCGGAAGGCGTTGGTCTCAGCTTCCGGCTCCTGGTCGGCTCCGAAGGCCTCGGCCCGAGGAGCATCGGTGAAGGCGGAGGCCAGGTCCATCTGGAAATCATAACCCTGGATGGAGTACAGCAGCTGCCCACCCTCCCGGTTAAAGTCGACGTCGTAGGCGTCAGCGTGCTGGATCAAAAGCACATCCTCGGCATAGATGTCGCACTCAAAGAGCGTGCCCACGGCGTAAATCATGCCGCAGCCTGTGGGCACAAAGCTGAACAGGTCTTGGGCAAAACGGAGCATAGACACCGCCCTGGACTGGATGTCCAGCTGCCAGATGGCATTGTCACACAGGAAGTAGAGGGTGGTGCCGTTCATGGCATACAGTTGCCGGGGGCTGCCGGTAAAGCCCTCCAGCAGAGGGGTGAGGGTGCCGGTGGCAAGCTCCAGAGCGCAGAGGTCAAAGAAGCCCTCATGCACCCGGGCAAAATACAGGGTGCCGTCCAGATAGTTCAGAAGGGCGGCAGGCTCATTGTATACCGGTGCGGCGCCCTTGAGATTGTTGTAAATGAAGCCATCCTCGGAGCCCACGTAAAACAGGCCCTCGTCGGTGAGCACCTGCTTGCCGCCGCCCAGCAGCATATCGCCGGGAAGGGTACCCAGGGTGCAGGAGGGATCAGGCTCGTCCAGGGCAAAGGCTGCCGCCGGCAGCAGGCCGATCAGCAGCACAGCCGCCAACAGCAGCGGCAGAATCCGTTTTTTGATGGTCATAGGCAAGGCCTCCAGTTATGTAAACTCAGTGAGAAGAAGACATCGAGACAGTGGCAAAAGGGTATGCTTCGCCCACGGATCCACGAATCCACCTGTATTGTACTTGATTCCGGGGAAATTGTCAACAGTTTGTAACCTTTTTTCCCGGAAGAAAAGGTGTAAATTTACTGTGAACCCCCGAAATACGCGCACCAGGGGGCCAAGGCGCAGCGATCGCAGGCGGGTTTGCGGGCGGTGCAGACCGCCCGGCCATGGAGCACGATCCGGTGGCAGAAGTCGGAGCTCTCTTCCGGGGGCAGAACGGCACGGAGCTGCTGCTCGCACTTGGCGGGGTCCTTGGTGCCGTCGGTGAGACCCAGCTTGCCACAGATGCGGATGCAGTGGGTGTCGCACACCACTGAGCCGGGTACGGCGTACAGATCTCCCAGCAGAAGGTTTGCGGTCTTGCGGCCCACCCCCGGCAGCCGGAGCAGGGCCTCCATGGTGTCGGGCACCCGGCCGCCGTAGTCGGACAGGAGCATCTGGCAGGCCAGGACGATATCCTTGGCCTTCTGCCGGAAAAAGCCGCAGGCGTGGATCAACTGCTCCACCTCGGCCACATCCGCCCCGGCAAAGGCCTCCAGGGTGGGATACCGGGCAAAGAGGGCCGGGGTGATTTGGTTGACCCGCTCGTCGGTGCACTGGGCAGACAGACGAACGGCAATCATCAGCTCATAGTCCTTTTGGCTGTGCAGGGCACACAGGGCGTCTGGATAAAGGGTCTTCAGCACGCGGACAGCCTGCAGGGCGCGGTCTTTTGTTTCCATGGGGGTACCCTCCTGGTCATTGGTCGTGATATTATACCACAAGGTTGGGAAAAACGGAAGAAAGAAGTTGCGTTTTTCCGCAAAATGGGCTAAAATAAGGGCAGTTTCCACCGGGAGGTGCGTATCATGTATCAACCCCTGGCCGATGAGCTGCGGCCCAGAGAGCTGGAGGAGGTCTATGGCCAGGCCCATATCCTGGGGCCCGGGGCCATTCTCACCAGAATCATTGAGTCCGGCCATGTGCCCAACCTGATCTTCTACGGCCCCTCCGGCACGGGCAAGACCACTGTGGCCAACATCATTGCCGAGAAGACCAACCGTAAGCTGTTTAAGCTCAACGCCACCACCGCCTCCACCGCGGACATCAAGGCCATTGTGTCAGAGCTGGATACCATGCTGGCGCCAAACGGAGTGCTGCTGTACCTGGATGAGATCCAATCCTTCAACAAAAAGCAGCAGCAGACCCTGCTGGAGCACATCGAAAACGGCAAGATCACCCTGATTGCCTCCACCACGGAGAACCCTTATTTCTATGTGTTCAACGCAATTTTGAGCCGCTCCACCATTTTTGAGTTTAAGTCCCTCACTCCCGCCGACGCGAAAAAGGCGGTGGACCGGGCCATCGCCTACATGGGCCGGAAGCTGGATTTGGAGCTCACCATAGAACCCGGGGTGGAGGATTATATCGCCACCTGCTGCGGCGGGGACATCCGCAAGGCCCTGAACGCAGTGGAGGTTCTCTTTGCCGCCTGCGCCACCGACCGGAAGACCCTGACCCTGACCCTGGCCGACGCCCAGGCGGTGACCCAGAAATCCTCCATGCACTACGACCGGGAGGGAGACAGCCACTATGACGCGGTCTCCGCCCTGATGAAATCCCTGCGGGGCTCAGACCCCGATGCCGCCCTGCACTATCTGGCCCGGCTGCTGGAGACCGGCGATCTGCCCGGGGCCTGCCGGCGGCTGCTCTGCTCCGCCAGCGAGGACATCGGCCTGGCCTATCCCCAGGCGGCGGCCATTGTGAAGGCCTGTGTAGACTCCGCCCTGCAGCTGGGTCTGCCGGAGGCCAAGCTCCCCCTGGCCCAGGCCGCCATTCTGCTGGCCACCTGCCCCAAGTCCAACTCTGTGGTGGAGGCCATTGACGCTGCCATGCGGGACGTGAAGCGGGGCAAGGCCGGGCCCATCCCCAGAGAGCTGCAGAACGTCCACGCCGACGGCACCGGCTTTGAGCGGGAGCAGGGATATCTCTA
>DFIE01000101.1:1327-1681 GCA_002372735.1 Clostridiales bacterium UBA3705 | reverse complement strand
TACCCCCACAGCTACCCCAACCACTGGGTGGCCCAGCAGTATCTGCCCGACAACCTGGTGGGTACCGTGTACTACCGCTACGGCGACAACAAGTATGAACAGGCCTGCAAGGCCTTTTGGGAAAAAATCAAGGGCTGAGCACGCCCTTTGCCGCAGAAAGGAGGACCACTGCCGTGCCGATGGATATCCGCGTCGGTGATGAGCTGACCATGAAAAAAAAGCACCCCTGCGGCTGTGACCGCTGGCTGGTGCTCCGGGCGGGGATGGATTTTCGTCTGCGCTGCCTGGGCTGCGGCAGGGAGATCCTGACCCCCAGAGTAAAAGCAGAGCGGGGCATCCGGGCCGTACAGCGGC
>DFIE01000101.1:0-1268 GCA_002372735.1 Clostridiales bacterium UBA3705 | reverse complement strand
CCCCCGCCGAGCCCCACCGGGAATGAGGCAAAACAGGTGGTTTTCCCCCATCGGGAAAGCGACCTGTTTTTTTCGTCTTTGGGTGTATACTCAGCACGGGGTGAGGGAATGACCATCTATCTGGACCAGGTGTTTGCACTGAACACCCTGGTCAATTTCTTTCTGCTCCGGCTTTGCGGGGCGCTGACACAGGGCGGCGGCGGAAGACTCCGGCATCTGGCCGCGGCGACAGGCGGCGGGCTCTATGCCGCCCTGGTGCCGGTGTGGCCGCCCCTGGGGGCGCTGCCGATCCGGATCATCGCCTTTGCCGGGCTGTGCGCAGCGGCCTTCGGCCCCAGGCGGTGGCGGAGCTGGCTGTGGTTTTTCGGGGTGTGCTGTGCCTTTGGCGGGCTGACCCTGGCAGTAACGGGGTGGATGGGCCAGCCGGTGCTCTATTTGGGCGGCCGGGTCTACTATCCGGTCACCGGCAGGCTGCTGGCCCTGCTCAGCGGAGGGCTGTATGCCCTGGGCCGGGGACTGCTGTTCTGCTTTGCCCGACACCGAGGGCGGCAGCTGGTCCGGCTGGAACTGGAGATTGGAGGCAAAAAGGCCGCCTACACCGCCCTGGTGGACACAGGCAACACCCTGCGGGACCCGATCAGCGGGGAGTCTGCCCTGGTGCTGTGGGCCAAGGCCGCCCAGCAGCTGCTGCCCGGCTTGCCACAGACGGAGGCTGAAGCCCAGCTGCTGTGGCTGCAAGCCCACTACCCCGGCCTGCGGCCCAGACTGCTGCCCTATCGGGCGGTGGGCACCGGGGCAGGACTGCTGTGCGCCCTGCGGCCGGACGCGGTGCGACAGAACGGGAAGCCCTGCCCGGCAAGGCTGGCAGCCCTCTCCCCCACCCCGCTCAGCGACGGCGGGGAATACCAGGCCCTGCTGCAGCAGGAATAGGAGGTTTTGCCATGAGAGTATTCTGTGAACGGCTCCTGGCCCGTCTGTTGGGCCGGACCAGGGGGAAGATTATGTACATCGGCGGCAGCGATACACTCCCGCCGCCGCTGCCGCCCCAGGAGGAGCAGGCCGCCCTGGAGGCCCTGGGCCAGGGGGACCCGGCTGCCAAACGACTGCTGATTGAGCGGAATCTGCGGCTGGTGGTGTACATTGCCCGGCGGTTTGAGAGCACCGGGGTGAACATTGAGGATCTGATCTCCATCGGCACCATCGGGCTGATCAAGGGGGTGAGTACCTTCCGGCCGGAGCGGAAGATCAAGCTGGCCACCTACGCCTCC
>DFIE01000086.1 GCA_002372735.1 Clostridiales bacterium UBA3705 | reverse complement strand
CCGATGTTCTTCTGCACGCCGCCGTAGATCAGGCCGTAGTCCGCCACGTTGCAGGGCTTGGACAGGAACATGGAGCTCTGGTCAGAGACCAGGATGTGACCCTTGGTGTTGGGCAGCTTGGGCCAGGTCACGCCGTGGATGGTCTCGTTTTCGCAGATATAGACGTAGTCGGTGTCCTCGGGGATATCCAGATCGGAGCAGTCGGGGATGTAGGAGAAATTCTTATCCTTGGAGGAGGCGGCCACAATGACCTCGCCGTACTTCTTGGCCTCGGCAATGGCCTTCTTGGACCAGGCGCCGGTTTCGATGTAGACGGCCTTGCCGTTCTTCATCAGGTTCATAGGGATCATGGCGAACTGCAGGGTTGCGCCGCCCTGGATAAACAGAACCTTATAGTTGTCGGGAATGTGCATCAGCTCACGAAGATCGGCCTCTGCCTCATCGATGATGCCCTGGAAGACCTTGGAGCGATGAGACATCTCCATCACACACATACCGCTGCCGCGGTAGTTCATCATTTCGTCCCGGATCTCCTCCAGAACGGGCTCCGGCATGGTAGCGGGGCCGGCAGAGAAATTATAGGTGCGACCGTACTTCATAAATTGTACCTCCTGATTATCGGTCATGTTCGGAGGGACTCGTGCCTCTCCAACTCGTATTGTACTACCCTTTCGCCAAATAATCAACCGGTATTCTAAAAATTTTTGTGAAATTCAGAAAAATTTTTTGTTTTAGGGTGGCCCCAAAAAAATCTTGCACAATTGGGCAAATTTGAAACTGTGAAGAATGCCGAAAGCCCGTCTCCGGGGGGGAGACGGGCTTTGTTTTACAGGGCTGCAGGCGGGGTTTGCACAGGGGCAGCTTCGGCTGCCGGGACCCTTCTGCGCCGAGTGAGGATCAGAATCAGAACCACTGCCCCGGCGGCAGGAAGCAGATACAGCAGCCCCAGCAGGTTGACCCCGCCCAGATGGCCGCGGCGGGCGTGCCGCACCAGCTTGTCCACGTCCCCCACCATGGAGAGCGCAGCGTTCAGCAGGGCGGTGGCCGCAATGGACACAATGCCGATCCACTTGATCAGAGTGACGGGCCAGCAGCGCAGGGCGGTGTTCCACTGCCGGGCGGGGATGGAAAGGCTGCCCTGCAGCACCCAGTGCCGCCGCAGCACCAGGGCCAGCACCAGGCCCACCAGGGCCAGGGCTCCCACCGTGATGAGATACCAGGGATCAAAGCCGTCGCCCCAGATCAGGCAGCCTACCTCTTCCAGGGTGGCGATGGTGTTGATCATAAAGTGCAGGCCCATGGTATAGCGGATCTCGCCGGTGCGCAGATAGACGCGGGCAAAGAGCAGGCCCAGCAGGAAGGCCAGGAAGAACTGGCCGGCGTTGAGATGGGCAATGCCGAACAGCAGGGCCGAGGTCAGCACCGCCACAGACTCGCCGTAGTCCCGGACCCGGTCCAGGACGATCTTGCGGAAAATCAGCTCCTCAAACACAGGGGCCACCACAATGGCCACCAGCCACATGGGAACGGAGTTCCACCCCAGCTCCATCGACTGGGGATCGGGCACCACCAGGGACGGGAAGTTGCCCACCAGCACGCCGATCATCCACAGGCCCATGGACACCGCCGCGCACAGCAGGAAGCCCCCTGCCCCCAGGGCGCGGCGCTCCGGCGCAGCGGCGGGCAGACGCTTGCGGATGGACTTGGCCACCAGCAGCCCCACCAGCAGCGCGCCCAGGTAGCCCAGGGCGTAAGCAATGGTGATGACAAGGACCATGGGGCTGTCCGCCAGGGATTCCATCAGGGCCTCCGGCCCCCGGAGGGCCTCAGGGCCCAGGCTGGAGAGACTGGTCACACCCAGAATCATCCCCACCAGCACCACCAGCACGCTGGCCAGCTGAGAATGGATGGCATAGACCACCAGGGTGTGCAGGCTTGTGAGCCGGTAGGCCCGGCCCATGGGATCGTCCTTCTTTTTCTGCACGGGGGCAGGCGGATTCCAGCCCTGGGGCGGCTGGGTCCAGGGCTGCACCGGCGGCGCCCAGGGCTGGGGCGGCTGGGTGTAGCCGTAGGGCGGCATATAGGGCTGGCCCGGCTGGGCATACCCATAGAACTGCCCGGGCTGGGGATTGCCGTAGACCGGTCCGGCCTGGGGGTACCCATAGTACTGGCCCGGCTGGACGTACACCGGCTGGACAGCGGGCTCCGGCTGGGGGGCCGGCGGGGCGTCAAACTGTTGGGCAGGGCCCACCTGGGAGGCCGGGGCATAGAAGCCGGCCATAGACTCCCCTGCTGCCGGGGCCGGTGCAGGCTGCTCCGGCGCAGACTGCTCGGGCGCTGCCAGCGGAATGGGGGCGGCGCCGGGGGTCGGGGGCGTGAGCACCTCGGTGGCGCCGAAAAGCTCCGGTTCTGCCCCGGCAGCTGCAGGGGCGGCCGCTGCAGGGGCAGCGGGCTGGGGGATCAGCTCCGGCACCTCCGCCGGGGCAGCAGGCTCCGGCGTGTCGGCCGGGGCAGCGGCCCGGGCCCCGGGCAGGGACTGGCCGCAGTACATACAAAATCGCCCCATGGATGGCAGGGGCTGGCCGCAGTGTGGACAAAACATGATCGTTCCTCGCTTTCCGCCGGCGGCTGCGCCGTCAGCTGACCACATGGATTGGGTGCCCCTCCGCAAAAGCCCGGAGATTGTCCTCCGCAATGGAGAGCAGGCGGCGCCGGGTCTCCTGGGGGGCCCAGGCGATGTGAGGGGTGAGATACACATTGGGGGCGCTGAGCAGGGGGTTGTCCGCTGCAATGGGCTCGGCGGAGACCACGTCAGCCCCCAGGGCCCGGAGCTTGCCCCGGGCCAGGGCCTCGGCCACGTCGGACTCGCACAGCAGGCCGCCCCGGGCGGTGTTCAGCAAAATGGCCCCGTCCTTCATTTTGGCGATGGTCTGCCGGCAGATCAGGCCGGCGTTCTCCGCCGTAAGGGGGCAGTGCAGAGACAGCACGTCCGACCGGGCCAAAAGGGTATCCAGGTCTGTAAAGGTGACGTGTTCGGTCCGGTCAGGGTGGCGGGTATACACCAGCACCTGCATCCCCAGGGCGGCCATCACCCCGGCCACTGCCCTGCCGATGCGGCCGAAGCCCACGATGCCGAAGGTCTTGCCCGCCAGCTCCGTCAGCGGCGCCAGGGTAAAGCTGAAATCCGGGCTGCGGGTCCAGGCGCCCTCCCGGCAGGCTTGGCTGTGCAGCCCCACCTGGGAGCAGATCTCCAGCAGCAGGGCGGTGGTCAGCTGGGCCACGGCCTGGGTGGAGTAGGCCGGGATGTTGGTAACGGTAATTCCCAGCGCCCGGGCGGCCTCCACGTCGACAATGTTGTAGCCGGTGGCCAGCACCCCGATCATCTTCAGCTCCGGCAGGGCCTCCATGGTCTGCCGGGTGAAGGGGGTTTTGTTGGTAAAGGCCACCTGGCAGCCCCGGGTGCGGGGCACAATCAGGGTCTCGGGGGTGCGGTCATAGACCGTGAGCTCGCCGAAGGCGGCAATGCCGTCCCAGCTCAGATCTCCGGGGTTGGCGCACTTGGCGTCCAGAATCACAATTTTCATAGCCCTTACCTCACCAGAATTTTTTTGCCGCACGGTGCTGCACCGTGACGTACCAGAGAAAGGCCCCTACCCCGATGCCGGGGATCAGCCCGTAGTTGATCCAGTCGGGCACGGTGACCCAGGTGGTGAAGCGCAGCACCAGAGTAGCCAGGCCCATCAGCAGGCAGATCACCCCCAGCACCCACAGCCGGGGCACAATGAAGAGGATAAAGCCGACCACGTCCTGGCACAGCTCCGGCTTACAGTTGCCGGGGTAGAGATAGCGGTTGTCAATAAGCTGACACTCCCGCTGGATGCGGAAGGCGCAGTATGCTGCGTTGCCCCCGGCCCAGAGCAGCATGGCCGCCATAATCAGGTCGAAGAGCAGCAGGGAATCTTGCATAGGGGATCCCTCCCTGTTGAGATTTGCTGTTATTATACTATTTTCTCCGGAGAAATGCAACAAAAAGGCTTGTCTTGCAGGAAATTTCCGGGTATAATACGCCAAGAACCAACAGGAGGTGCCCTATGTCTGACGTCATTGCCGCAATATCCACCGCCCTTGCCCCCTCTGCCGTGGGGATCCTGCGGCTGTCCGGCCAGGGCTGCGCCCAGGTGGCAGAGCAGGTTTTCCGGCTGAAAAACGGAAAGCGGCTCAGCCAGGCCCCCGACCGCACCCTGCTGCTGGGCACCCTGTACGACACCCAAGGCCGGATTTTGGACCAGGCCCTGGCAGTTTACACCCGGGCCCCCCACACCTATACCGGCGAGGACACCCTGGAGCTCCAGTGCCACGGCTCCCCTGCCGTGCTGACGGCGGGGCTTTCCGCCCTGCTGCGGGCCGGCGCCCGGCAGGCCGGGCCCGGAGAGTTCACCAAGCGGGCCTTTTTGAACGGCAAGCTGGATCTCACCGGGGCGGAAGCGGTGATCGATCTGATTGAAGCCCAGAGCGCTGACATGGCAGCCAACGCCGCCGCCCAGGTGGGCGGGGCCCTGGCCGCCCGGATCGATCCCATCTATGAGGGGCTTGCCGACATCTGCAGCCACTACCACGCGGTGCTGGACTACCCGGACGAGGACATCCCCGACTTTGCCCTGGAGGACTTCCGCCAGGCGCTGAGCCGGGACGTGAAGGCGCTGACCCGGTTATACGACACCTGTGAGCGGGGCCGGATTCTCAAATCCGGGGCCAGGATCGTGCTGCTGGGCCGGCCCAACGCAGGCAAGTCCAGCCTGCTCAACGCCCTGGCGGGATATGAGCGGGTCATTGTGACGGACATCCCCGGCACCACCCGGGACACTGTGGAGGAAACCGTCCGCTTTGGCAAGGTTCTGGCCCGGCTGGTAGACACTGCCGGCATCCGGGACGCCGGAGACCGGATTGAGGCCATGGGGGTGGAGCGCTCCAGGGTGGCGGCCAAGGGCGCGGACCTGGCAATCTTTGTGTGCGACGCCGCCCAGCCCCTGACCGAGGAGGACCGCGCCGCCATGGACAGCGCCGGTCTTGCCAAATACGCTGTGGCCGTGCTGAACAAGAGCGACCTGCCCCAGCGGGTGTTCCGGGTGGAGCTGCCCTTTGAGGAGGTCTTCTCCCTGTCTGCCAAGGACGGCACCGGGCTGGAGGCCCTGTCCGCCTTTATCCAGCGGCGGTTTGCCACGGATCTGCCCTGTGACGGCGGGATTCTCACCAACACCCGCCAGGCGGAGGCCGTGTACCGGGCCAGGTCTGCCCTGCTCCGGGCCCTGGGGGCCATGGACCGGGGCGTCACCCCCGATGCGGTGCTGCTGGAGCTGGAGGAGGCCATGACCGCCCTGGGCGAGCTGACCGGACGCACCGTCCGGGAGGACATCACCGCCCGGATCTTTGAACGCTTTTGCGTGGGAAAATAGGAGTTTTGCGCATATGATTGCTTATCTGGATAATTCCGCCACCACCCGGCCCTGCGACCAGGCCGTACAGGCCGTGGCCCGGGCCATGACCGACTGCTGGGGCAACCCCAGCGCCCTGCACAACCTGGGCATTGAGGCCCAGCGGGCCCTCCACGGGGCACGGCTCCAGGTGGCCCAGGCCCTGGGGGCCGACCCGGACCGGGTGTTTTTCACCGCCGGGGGCACCGAGGCCGACAACTGGGCCATCTTCTCCGCCGCCCGGCGGATGGCCAAGCGGGGCAGGCACATCGTCACCACCCAAATTGAGCACCACGCCGTGCTGGAGCCCATGGCCCGGCTGGAGGCGGAGGGCTTTGAGATCACCCGCCTGGCCCCGGACGCCCGGGGGTGCATCCCGCCGGAGACCCTGGCCGCGGCCCTGCGGAAGGACACCGTGCTGGTGAGCGTGATGATGGTAAACAACGAGGTGGGCTCGGTGATGGACATTGCCGCCATGGTGCGGCTGACCCGCCGCCTTGCCCCCAACGCCCTGTTCCACACCGACTGCGTCCAGGCCTTTTTAAAGCTCCCCTTCCGGGCCGACCGGCTGGGGGCGGATCTGATCTCCGTCAGCGGCCACAAGGTCCACGGGCCCAAGGGGGTGGGCGCCCTGTACGTCCGCAAGGGGCTGCCCCTGCCCGCCTTTGTGCTGGGCGGCGGCCAGGAGAGCGGAATGCGGTCCGGCACCGAGGCCATGCCGGCCATTTTGGGCTTTGGCGCCGCCTGCGCCGCGGCCGCCCCCACCCTGCGGCAGGATGCTGCCGCCGAGCGGGCCCTGCTGGACCAGCTGGCCGGGGGGCTGGCCCAGCTGCCCGGGGTGGTGATCAACGGCACGCCCCAGGCCCCCCACATCCTGAGCCTGGCAGTGCCGGGGCTGCGATCCCAGGGGCTGATCAACTGCCTGCAGGACATGGGGATCTACGTCTCCGCCGGCTCCGCCTGTGCCAGGGGCCACCGCTCCCATGTGCTGGAGGCCATGGGCGTGGACCCGGCGGTGATCGACGGGTCCATCCGGGTGAGTCTGAGCCGGTTTACCACCCGGGAAGAGATTGCCCTGTTCCTGGACGCCCTGCCCAAGGCTGTGGCCAGGCTGGGATAAGGGCGAAAAATCTCAAAAAATAATGCTTGCAATCAGAAGCAATCTGTGCTAATATATACTACGCTTTGAATGAAAATACCGGCTGCCGTGTGCCGTGAACTACGGCATGATTGGAGGTATCTTATATGCTGAACGTTGCTTTCTACGTCTCCCTGGGTCTGTCCCTGCTGAGCGCTGTGCTGCTCATTGCTGTGGTCCTGCTCCAGTCCGGCAAGTCTGCAGGCCTGTCCGGCGCCATCGCCGGCGGTTCCGACTCCTTCCTGGCCAAGGGCGGCACCAAGACCCTGGATGCCAAGCTGGCAAAGGTAACCAAGTGGATCGGCCTGGCCTTCGTGCTGCTGACCCTGGTCACCGTCATCCTGGCGCAGGTCAAGTATTGATCTGCAAAAAACGCCTCCTCGCTGTGATCGCGGGGAGGCGGTTTTTTTATGCTGTTTTTCCGGTTTTGGAATCCCAAAAGGGCCGGCGCAGAAGCGCCGGCCCTTGGGTTTTATTTGGGAATTACTGCTCTGCCACGGCTCTGCCTTCTGCCACAAAGAAGGCTCTGGCAGAGG
>DFIE01000042.1 GCA_002372735.1 Clostridiales bacterium UBA3705 | reverse complement strand
ACGGCTCCTCCATCAAGCTGACCCTCCGGGACGAGGCAGCCAGCACCCATCTCAGCCAGATCGGCCTGACCGGTGCCGGCGTGCAGGACGGCTTCTTCGGCATCTTTGTGGATGGCGAAAAGGTCGGCCAGGTGTACATCTCCGGCAACGAGGGCACCGCCAACGTGCTGGTCAACCAGGGCACCAAGCCTGTCATTGAGATCAAGGCCCTGGCCGACGGCGAGAACGAGGCCCCCAAGGCGGAAATCACTGTTACCAACTCCATTGAATCTCCCTCCCTGGCGGCGCTGGTGCCCTTCACCCTGCGCTCCATCGTCACCGACGACGGCGCCCCCGCTGACAGCACCATCACCTACGCCTGGGCGGTCACCTCTGCCCCCGAGGGCGGCGAGCTGACTCTCACCGCGCCCACCATGTCCTACACCGAGGCCCGCGCCACGGCGCCCGGCAAGTACGTTGTGACGCTTACTGTCTCTGACGGCGAAAAGTCCTCCGATACCTCCATTGAGCTGGACATTCTGGACGCTCCTGAGCGCACCGCGCCGGTGATCGTCTCCGCCTCCGGCGAGGCCAACTATCTCAACCCCACCCTGGCAGACCTGACTGTAGAGGCCATTGCCGACCAGTACTATCAGGGCGAGCTCAGCTACGCCTGGACCCTGGTCAGTGCCCCTGAGGGCGCGGTTGGCGTCATTGTCAACGGCAACCAGCAGAACGGCACCCTTCTGGCTAACGGCAACGGCACCTATGTGGTCCGCGTCACGGTCACCGATGCCGACAAGTCCTCCTACAAGGACGTGGAGGTGGTCATGACCCAGGCCGACGGTGTGCAGCGTGCCAAGTCCATCACCACCAAGGCCAAGGTCGCCCCGGCTCTGCCCGCAACCGTGCCTGTGGTGCTGCCCGACGGCTCCACCGTGGACGCTGCGGTCACCTGGGATCCGGTGGATCCTGCCAGCTACGCCATCATCGGCACCTTTGACGTCAAGGGTACCACCGACGTGGGCGTCAACGTGGCCATCACCGTTTACGTCATCACCGGCACCCGGGTGAATGTGGCCCCCGATGCCACCCCCACTGCCAGCACCAACACCCCCGGCGACCTTGGCGGCGTCCACGCCCTGCATGACGAGGGCCGCGGCACCACCAACGGCACCATCAACTTTAACAATGAGCCCTCCGATCCCTCCTCCTCCTCCGACACCTCCAAGGGTGTGTGGCACAACTGGGGCGGCGGCGCGGAGGCCCAGGGCAGCACCGCCTGGGTGCGTTACACCTGGGATGAGCCCATCATCATTGACAGCCAGGACGTCTACTACTTCCGCGACGGCGGCGGCAACTTCCAGCCCAAGAACATCCGGCTGGAGTATCTGGATGCCTCCGGCATCTGGCGCCCGATGCCCGACTGCTCTGCGCTGGAAAACACCCTGAACCGCTACAACAACACCACCTTCGGCCCGGTCCGCACCACCTCTGTGCGGATGACCATGGATCCCGTGACCCTGGGCTGCGGCATCATCGAGTGGAAGGTCTACGGCTACAGCTCCGACCTGAACTTCAAGGCCCTGAACGCTGCCATTGAAAAGGCCAACAATATCATGGACCTGCTGAAGAACCCCATCAAGCAGGAGCTGCTGGACGAGATCCAGGCTGCCTACGAGCTTATGAGCGACGAGGAGACCACCCAGGACATGATCGACGCCGAGACCGAGAAGCTGCTGGCCCTGATCGACAAGGCCCTGGCCTCCGTCACCGGCGAGCTGGGTGAGGACGTGGCCCCCTACGTAGACTCCACCACAACCACCAACGACCACATTTACACCGACTATGTAGCCTCCTGGGAGAACCTGTACGGCATTGCCAACCGGGACTTCGAGCCCACCCGTTCCAACGGCGGCACCCGCCTGGGTTGGGGCAACTGGAGCCAGGAGACCGGTTCTCTCCACCACGTCGGCTACCGCTGGGACGAGCCCGTCACCCTTGGCGGCTTCGACATCTACTGGTACGACGACGGCGGCGGCACAAGAGTGCCCTCTGACTTCAAGCTGCAGTATCTTGTAGCCGCAGACGGCGAGTGGAAGAACGTCACCCTGATCACCGCGCCCACCGACGCCATGAAGCTCAACCAGTACAACCGTGTCTACTTCGCCCCCATTACCTGCGTGGATCTGCGGCTCATCATGACCACCGCCTCCAACGCCTCCGGCATTTACCGCTGGAAGGTGTATGAGAGCAAGCCCAGCGGCCTGGATCTCTCCGCCCTGGAAAAGGCGATTGCCGACGCCGAGGCCCTGGCGGTCGAAGACTACACCGAAGATTCCTACGCACCCATTCCCGCCCTCCTGGAGGCTGCCAAGGCTGTCCTGGAGAACCCGGACGCCACCCAGGAAGAGGTGGACGCCGCTGCCCAGGCGCTGAATGAGGCCCTGGCCGCCCTGGTCACCAAGGCTGACCTGGTGGAAGAGCTCATTGACGCCATCCCCGACCCCGCAACCCTGGACGACGAGGAGGCCATCAAGGCCGCCCGTGAGGCCTACGATGCCCTGACCGACGAGCAGAAGACCCAGGTGGAGAACTATCTGGATCTGCTGAAGGCCGAGGCCGAGTACGCCAAGCTGGCAGCCGAAAAGGCCAAGCAGGACGCCGAGGACG
>DFIE01000073.1:6801-9260 GCA_002372735.1 Clostridiales bacterium UBA3705 | reverse complement strand
CCTCCGGGCATTGGTTTGCTGCGCAAACCCGGGCGAGCAATGCCCGCCCCTACAAGTGATATCTTTCAAATGTTTTCAAATCGCAATTTGAAAACTCCGCAATTTTCCATTTTCAATTCTCAATT
Source organism: Clostridiales bacterium UBA3705 (assembly GCA_002372735.1). Next base: position 9,135 of record DFIE01000073.1, on the reverse strand, counting down.
TTCAATTTCCAATCCCCCCCGGCGGGGCGCAAAAAAGGACTGCCGCCGGGGCGGCAGTCCTTTCGGGATTTGGGGAAAATCAGTCCTCGGTGAGCTTGTACAGCTGCAGGGCAAAGGCTGCTTCGTCTTTCGCCAGATTGCTTGCACTGGCGTAGTAGGTGGTGAACTTGTTCTGGAAGTACTCAATGCCTCTCAGGTCGCCCTGCTGGCCCTTGGACTCGGTGCTGATGATATACACGCTGTCGGCAGTGGCGGCATCGGAGACGGTCCAGTACTTGCAGTCGGAGTCCAGCACCAGGTTGTTGTAGCCGCTGGGCACGGACAGATACTTGCCGGCCGCGTCCTTAAAGGCGATGCCGCTTTCGTTGATCTCTACGGTCCAGACAATGGCCTCGGCGGGCTCCTCGATCTTGTTGTCCACAGGGGTCACGGAAACCGCGCCGCGGTAGCGCTCGGGGTGGCTGTCCACAGTGCTGTCGGCGTTGGAGATGGCGCCGCCGGCGGAAGCGCTGTAAATGACAACCTTGTCCCCGTCGGCCAGGGTGGTGGTCAGGGTGTAGGCAGGGGTCTCGGGCTTGGGGGCGTAGGTCAGGGTCAGGGTGTTGTCCTCGTTCTCGGTGAGGGTGAAGACCAGCTCCACATTGCCGGGCACAAAGAGCTTTTCGCTGGTGCCGGTGGTGGTGTTCTTCAGGATGGCGGGGGGCGCCTCAGTATAGGACTCGGTCATGTACCAGTTCTGGTTGTCGCCGGTCTTGACGAAGACGTAGCTGTCCTGGGTGAAGGTGGCGGTGAGCTCGCCGTCCACAAACTTGTACTCGCCCAGGTTCTCCCAGTCGGCCTCGCAGCCGTAGTCGGCGCCGTTGATGTAGCCGATCAGGTAGTAGTCGGGCTTGGCAGGGGTCTCAGACTCGCCCAGGTTCACCTTGACGGCGGCAATGGTCTCGGCGGGAACACCCAGCTCCAGGAAGTAGTCCTCGGCCTCCTTGGCCAGGTCGGCAGTGGCCAGGGCGTCAGTGGCCAGGCCGAAGGCGGTGGACAGGTTCTTGACCACGTTGTTGGAGATCTGCTTGTACTGCTCGGTGCCGGGCTGGACGCCGTAGTAGTTGTAGAAGGTAACCATGTAGTCGGCCACCACCTCGTCATAGGTGGCGCCCATCAGGCACTCCAGCAGGGCGCTGACAAAGCCGGCGCGGTCCTGGCCCTCGTTGCAGTGTACCAGCACGGGGGTGGGGCAGTCCTTCAGGAAGTTCATGGCCTCTACCAGGCCGCTGCGGTTGAGCTCGGTGGTGAAGTCCACGCCCAGGTTCAGGAAGAGGATCTCCTGGTCGCTGTAGTAGCTTTCGGCATAGCCCTTATACTTGGCGGCGGATTCGGCGGAGTCGGCCAGGTTCACAAAGGACTTGACCCCGTGGGCCCTGGCGGCGTTATCGGCATAGGTGTTGCGGCCGATGGAGGGGTTGATGGGGCTGGAGGCGCGGTAGAGCTTCTCGGTGCCCATGCCGGTGGTGGTCACCTGGCGGAAGTTGGCAAAGGCCTCGTCGTCCAGGTTGGGATAGGGCTCGGTGTTGCCGCGGTAATCCTCGCGGTCGTTGGAACGGGTCAGGTCAAAGATGGCGTAGGTGTCGGCGTAGCCCTGCTTCTCATACATCTCGATGGTCACGGGCACGGGGAACTCCACACCCTCCTTGGGGGTGACGGTGTAGTCCTTGCCTTCGCGGACCACGTCGGCCAGGCCGTAGTTGGCGGCAAAGCTGCCGTTGAACACCTCAACCTCGGCGGGCTTGGTGCCGTCTTCCCACATGACCAGGCCCACGGCCTTGGCGCCTACGTAGCGGTACTGGGGGATGATGGGGACGATGACTTCCTTGTCCAGGAAGGTCAGCTTGACCAGATCCTTGTACTCAAAGCCGGCGGCAGCCAGCTCGGCGGAGGTGATGGAGAAGTGGACGTCGCCGTACTTGTCGATGTCGGCCTTGGTGGCGGAGGGGAAGGTGGTCTCCACCTTGAGGGTCTCGTTGCTGCCGCCCAGGTTCTTGCGCAGGGCAGCGATCTCCTCGTCGTTCAGGCCGATGGTCTTGATGTACTCCTCAGCCTCGGCGGCCAGGTCGGCGGTCTTGAGATCCTGGACGTCAAAGGCGGTCTGCAGGGTCTTGATGATGTTGGAGTTGGCAATGGCATCCAGGGTCTCCTGGCTGAGCGCCTGCTGCTTGCCGTCCACCACGGTGTAGTAGTTGGTGTAGGTCTTCAGGTAGTCGGCCACCACCTCGTCATAGGTGGCGCCCATGAAGCACTCCAGCAGGGCGCTGACAAAGCCGGCGCGGTCCTTGCCCTCGG
>DFIE01000073.1:4356-6753 GCA_002372735.1 Clostridiales bacterium UBA3705 | reverse complement strand
CGGTCCTTGCCCTCGGTGCAGTGGACGTAGTAAACGCCCTCGTTGGCGGCAAAGTGGCGCAGGCCGTTGGCCAGACCGGACTGGAAGTCCGCAGCCTGGAAGTCCACGCCCAGGTTCAGGAAGATGATGTTCTGCTTGGAGTAGTAGGTGTCGGCGTAGCCCTCGTAGCCCTCGGCAGTGGCCTGGTCGTTGGCCAGGTTCATCACCACGGTGACGCCGGCCTTTTCCAGCTCTGCGTCGGCATAGGTGTTGCGGCCGATCTCGGGGTTGATGGGGCTGGAGCCGCGGTACAGGTGGTCGCCCATACCGGTGGTGGTGATTCTCCGGAAGTTGGCGAACTCCGCGTCGGTGAGCTCGGGGTAGTCATCGCGGTTGTTGGTGCGGTTGATGTCGCGGATGGCCATCTCAGTGGCGTAGCCGCCCTGCTCCTTCAGGATGATCTTGACGGGCACGGGGAACTCCACACCCTCCTGGGCGGTCCAGAAGTAGGTCTTGTCCGGATTGGTGGTCTTGGTGGCCAGGCCGTTGGCAGTGGCAAAGTCGCCCATGTTGATGGCCATGAACACACGGCCGTCGGGCTTGCCGGTTTCGCCGTCCTTGTTGACGAACACGCCGGCAGTGCCCTGGTCCACATAGGAGAAGGTGGGCACCAGAGGCAGATCCATGGTCTTGCCCAGGAACTCCACGGTGACGATATCGCCCCAAGTGAAGCCGGCCTCAAAGAGGTCGGCGCCGTTCAGGCTGGTGTAGGTGTTGCCGTACTTGGCAATGTCTGCGTTTTCGACGCTGGGGAAGACAGTCTCAACTGCGGGTCTGGTGTCGATCTCGTTGATGCGGCCCTGGGGCTCGGCATAGTCCTGGCCCACCACGCCCTCGAGCTTGGTCTTGATGTAGTCCATCAGAACCTCGTCCATGGGCAGGCTGGTGTCAAACTGAGAGGAGGCTGCCTTAAAGGCATTGTAGGTGTCGCCGCCGGCGGCGCAGAAGTTGTTGGTCACCACCGCGTACTTGGCCGCGGGATCAAAGGGCTTGCCGTTGATCTCGTCGATGGTCACACGCTGGATGGTCTTGGGGCCGAAATAGGTGGAATCGGGGTACTGGTCGCCCTTGTCATAGGGGGTGTAGATGTCGATGGTGATCTTCATGCCGCTGATCTGGGGGAAGCCGCCCAGAGCGGTGGGAGTGCAGAAGGTGGAGGCCTCCAGTGCCTCAAGCAGCTCGGCGCCGGTGACGTAAACCACCGCCACGGTGTTGCCGTAGGGCAGGACGGTGTTCACCATCTTCATGGTGATGTCGCCCGCTTTGATGGTGGCGCGGATGCCGCCGCCGTTGGTGATGCCGACCACATGGTCTTCATCCACCTCAAGGCCGCCCTCCTTTGCCACACCCCATACCATGGCGTCGGTGATCAGGTCGCCCAGGTTGGTCTCTTCGGTGCGGTTGCCGGGGGCACGGTCGCCGTTGAGAAGGACGTCGGTGCGGGCAAAGACCTCGTTGTAGGCCGCGTCGATCTCGTCCATGATGGCCTGGGCCTTGGCAGCCACAGTCTCGTCCTTGGGGGAATCGGCGGTGATGGGGATGAGCTCGTTCTTCTCGATGGTCTTGGTGGCGTTGTCGATCTGGATCAGGCCCACGTTCATCAGGCTGGTCTCGCTGGCCTTGGTGCCGGTGGACTGGATGGGCTCGCCGTCGGGGCCTTCGGTCATGACGGTGTGGGAGTGGCCGTCAATCAGGAAGTCAATGTCGGTAACATGCTTGTACAGGTCAACGGAGCGGTTGGGGTCGGACTCGGGGTCTACGCCCAGGTGCACCAGACCGATGATCAGGTCGGCGCCCTCGCTCTTCAGCGCGTCTACCTCAGCCTGGGCGCAGGCGTACATCTCCTCGCCCTGGGGGAAGGTGATCTCCTGGATCAGGCTCGGGTTGACCTTGGTGAAGGTCTCGGGGGTCTCCATGCCGAAGAAGCCGATCTTCACGCCGTCCGCTTCTTTGATGACGTGGCCGTCAAAGATGGGCTTGTTGGTCTGCTTGAGCAGAACGTCGGCCACGATGGGCTGGAACTCTGCCTTCTCCATGTTGGAGACCAGCTGGGCATAGCCGAAGTCGAACTCGTGGTTGCCCAGGGTGGCAAGGTCGTAGCCGGCCGCGTTCATCATCTCCACGGCGGCAGCGCCCTTGTTGGTGGAGACGTAGATGGTGCCCTGGCTGTAGTCGCCGGCATCCACCAGGATCACGTTGGCGCCCTTGGCCTCATACTCGGCCTTCACAGCGGCAACCTGGGCATAGCCCATGATGGCGCCGTGGACGTCGTTGGTGTGCAGGATCACGGTCTTGCCCTCCAGCTCGGTGGGATCGATGGGCTGGGTGGGAGTGGTGGGAGTGGTAGGCTGGGTGGGA
>DFIE01000073.1:0-4284 GCA_002372735.1 Clostridiales bacterium UBA3705 | reverse complement strand
GGTGGGAGTGGTAGGCTGGGTGGGATTGGTGGGCTGGGTGGGATTGGTCTGGCCCAGGAGTCTGAACAGGAAGGTCACAACCTGGCCACGGGTGCAGGTGCCATTGGGGACGAAGGTGGTTTCGGTCATGCCGTTGGTGATCTGGGGGTCATGGTTGTAGGCCCACAGCACCGGGGTGTAATAGAACGTATTCTCTGCCACATCGGTAAAGGGGTTGTTGTCGGCAGCAGGGTCTTCCTTTTCGGCAAAGCGGTGCAGGAAGGTGACAACCTGGCCGCGGGTGCAGGGATTGGTGGGCACAAAGGTAGTATCGGTCATGCCGTTGGTGATGCCGTTTTCTACCGCCCAGAGCACTGCCTTGTAGTAGAAGGCAGTTTCCGGCACGTCTGTGAATTTGTTTTCGGTGGACTTGGGCTCTTGTGCGCCGGCAGCACGCCACAGGAAGGTGACAACCTGGCCGCGGGTACAGGTGGCTTCAGGCGCAAAGGTGGTGGCGCTCATGCCGTTGGTGATCTGAGGCTCGTGGTTCACTGCCCAATCGACGGCGTCGATGTAGAAGGCGTTCTCCCGCAGATCGGTGAAGGGGGACTCCGCAGCAAATACACCGGGCAGCAGGCTCAGAACCATAGCCAGGGTCAGCAGCAGCGCAAGCAGTCTTCTGGAAAGCTTGGTGTTCATTCTGTGCATTCTCCTTATGTAAATATTTTCCGAAAGAGGCCCTCCCACCGGGCCCCATTTTGGCGCATCTATTATAGCATATTTTTCGGATATGAGCAAGCCGCTTTCCCGGCGGCAAGCCCCGGAAAAGCGGCAAAAATGCAAATATATTCACATTGCGCTGTATAAAACAAGAATAATATTCAGGTAAACGTATAGATTTTGAGTATTATCCACGAAAAATCTATAAAAAAATTTTTCGTTACCATAAAAAAATTGCGTGGATCAGGCAATGGGCATCGGGCAATAGGAGAAGCGACGGGATGCGCAGTAGTCAGTGGTCAGCAGGCAGTTGGCAGTTGCAGACGGGGAAAGTCCCTTGAAAGCCCGTTTCTCCTATTGCCCATTGGCTGACTGCCTATTGCCTGTTCTCAACACATGGCGCAGCAGCAGCAGGGCGAACACCGCGCCCAGCAGCTCCCCGGCCGGCAGGGCGGCGGCCAGGCCGTTGGCCCCGAAGAGCTTGTCCAGCAGGAACATCAGGGGGATGTAGAAGCCCAGCTCCCGGACGCAGGCGTGGAGCATGGTGGCCCTGCCGCTGCCGATGGCCTGCAGGGTGAAGGAGGTGTGGTAGTTGATAAACTGCACCGGGGCCGCCAGGCAGCGGATGCGCAAAAACAGGGCGGCATAGGCCACGGTGGTCAGGGCCTGGGCCGGGTTTTGGGCCGAGGTGCTGAGAAACAGCCTGGTCACCGGCCGGGCAAAGAGCTCCAGCAGCAGAATGCTCACCGCCGAGATCCCCAGCCCCCACTGCCGGGCGGTGGACACGGTGCGGTGCATCCGCTCCCGGTTGCCGGCGGAGAAGTTGAAGGCCACAATGGGCATCATGCCCTGGCACAGGCCGATGTTGACGGCGTTGGGGATCCGCTCCACCTTCATGACGATACCCATGGCCGCCAGGACCAGGTCGTCATGCCGGGCGGAGAGGATGTTGACGCAGATGCTGGCCAGGTCAAACAGGCCGGTGAGAATGGCGGAGGGTACGCCCACGGCAAAGATGTCCTTGACGTCCTGCCGCCGGACGGCCAGGGCGTCGGCCGGGCGCAGGCTCAGGGGGGCCTTGTCCGCCGCAGCCCGATAGGCAAACAGCAGATAGCCGCAGGAGACCAGGTTGGACAGCAGGGTGGCCAGGGCGGCGCCGGTGACCTCGTTGCCCCGGGGCAGCAGCACAAACATAAACAGGGGGTCCAGCAGCATATTCAGCACCCCGCCCAGGCTGAGCCCCAGGCTGGCCCGGGCGGCGTTGCCGGTGTTGCGCAGCAGATGGGCCAGGGTCAGGGCCAAAATGGTGGGAGCGCTGCCGATGACAATGACGTAAAGGGTGTACTGCCGGGCAAAGCCGATGGTGTCGGCCGAGGCCCCCAAAAAGCGGAGCACCGGGTCGCGAAGCAGGCCGATGAGCAGGGCGTAGCCCAGGCCCAGGCCCACGGCGCCCCAGCAGCTGCAGGCGCCCACCCGGCGGGCCTCTTCCTGCTGCCTCAGGCCCATCAGCCGGGCGATGAGGCTGCCGCCGCCCACGCCGAAGAGATTGGAGAAGGCCACGTTCAGCATGGTCAGCGTCAGGGTCACGGTGGTGGCGGCCATCATGTAGGAGTTGCCGGTGCGGCCGATGAAAAAGGCGTCCACCATATTATAGATGAGGTTAATCAGCTGGCTGATGATGGTGGGCACTGCCATCTGCAGCAGGGCCCGGGGGATCGGCGCCCGCTCAAAAAGTTCGGTTTTGGACATTGCTTGCATGGAATCTGCTTCCTTCCTGGGGTTTGGGGGGGCGGCAGGCCCTCAGCCGGGCAGCAGCTCCTCCAGCCGGCCCTCCCGGGCCAGACGGAGCAGCCGGGGCGAGATGTGGCAGTAGCCCCCGGGGTTCTTGTCCAGATAGTCCTGGTGGTAGTCCTCGGCGTCGTAAAAATGGGCCAGGGGACACACCTCCACCGCCAGGGGCCGGCCCAGGGCGGCGGCCTTCCGGTCCACGGCGGCGCGGATCTGGGGCAGAAGGGCGGGGTCGTCATAATAAATACCGGTGCGGTACTGCTCGCCTACGTCCTCCCCCTGGCGGTTGACGGACAGGGGGTCCACGGAGAGCAGATAGTAGTCCAGCAGCCTCCCTGTGGGCAGCAGGGTCTCGTCATAGTCCACACGGACTGTCTCGGCGTGGCCGGTGTGCTGGTAGCGCACCTGCTGATAGCTGGGATGGGCCGTGGCACCGTTGGCATAGCCCACCCGGGTGGACTGCACCCCGGGCAGGAGCTTGCAGAACTGCTGGGTGCCCCAAAAACAGCCCCCGGCCAGATAGATAGTCTTCATGCAGGATGCCTCCTTTGCGTTCTCTGCCCAATGGTACCAGATCGGCGGCCAAATTGCAAGTCCGGACCGGGCAGAAATGCGGAAAACCGGGCAGATTTGCTCTTGTACTTTTCCCGGTTCTTTGCTATAATATGGTCGATATTATGCAGAATTATGCGCATTTGCAGAAACGGTGATCCATTATGAAACAATACAGACCCAAGCCCGCTCCCCGGGAGCCCCTGCCCGAGGGGATGATTGAGGGCCGCAACGCCGTCACCGAGGCGCTGAAAAGCGGCCGCACCATTGACAAGGTCTTTGTGGCCGACGGCAGCACCGACCAGGCCCTGGCCCGGCTTGCCGCCCAGTGCCGGCAGGCCGGGGCGGTGGTGTCCTATACCGACCGGCGCAAGCTGGACCAGATGTCCCCCACCGGGGCCCACCAGGGCATCATCGCCTCTGTGGCCGCCCATGACTACGCCTCTGTGGAGGACATTCTCCGCCTGGCCGAGTCCAGAGGGGAGCCCCCCTTGATTGTGCTGTGCGACGAGCTTTCCGACCCCCACAACCTGGGAGCCATCCTCCGCACCGCCGAGTGCGCCGGGGCCCACGGGGTCATCATCCCCAAGCGGCGGAATGTGGGGCTCACCGCAGTGGTGGCCAAAACCTCCGCCGGCGCGGTGGAGTATCTGCCTGTGGCCCGGGTGAGCAACCTGACCCAGGCCATCCGCACCCTGAAGGAGCACGGCGTTTGGGTTTACGGCACCGCCGCCGACGCCGACGCCGACCTGTATCACACCGATCTCACCGGGCCCACCGCCATTGTCATCGGCAACGAGGGCCAGGGGATGAGCCGGCTGGTGGCCGAGAGCTGCGACGTGCGGGTCAGCATTCCCCTGGCAGGGAGGATCTCCTCCCTCAACGCCTCCGCCGCCGCCGCGGTGATGCTCTATGAGTCCCTGCGGCAGCGAACAACCGGGAAGGGAGCGAAGCCGGAATGAGTAAGCGGAACCAACCGAAAAAACAGCGGATGTCCTTCCAGAACACGGAACCGGAGACCCCTCAGGTCCAGCCCCAACGGCCCCGGCCGGAGCTCACCCTGAGCCAGGATACCTCGGATCTGTTTGACGTAATCGAGCAGATCCTCCAGCATAAGATGTTTGAGGACGAAGGCGGTCCCCCCCTGGGGCAGCCCGCCCCCCGGCCGGAGCCTGCCCCTGTGCGGATGCCGGAGCCGGAGCCTGCGCCGGAACCTATTCCCGAGCCGGAGCCCGAGCCCGAGCC
>DFIE01000072.1 GCA_002372735.1 Clostridiales bacterium UBA3705 | reverse complement strand
ACCCCGAGCCCATCACCATCACCTTTGAAAACGAGGCCACCATCACCGGCGCCGGTATGTACTTCTGGACCGACCAGGCGGACCCCTTCAGCGGTAACGGTATCAACTTCCCGAAATCTTATACCTTTGAATATCTGGACGGCGAAGAGTGGAAGCCCGTGGCCAATGCCAGGGGCATGAACAACGCCGCCGACGTGGTCAACTACACCGTGTTTGACGCCGTCACCACCACCGCCCTGCGTGTGATGATGAACAAGGCTTCCACCGGTGCCTACGGCCTGGGCGTTGCCGAGTTCGAGATCTACGGCACCTTTGCCGGGGAAGAGCCCGACGAGGACTACTACCTGATCGGCTACATCAACGGCGCCGACTACGGCTGCGAGGGCGACTACGAGAACCTGGGCGAGTACAAGTTTGAGGACGGCAAGCTGGTTGCCACCTTCACCCAGGACAGCTACGTCTTTGTGAAGACCGGCGACAACAACAAGTGGTACATGGCCGAGACCTATGCCGCTGAGCCTCCTGTCACACTGAAGCTCACCTCCGAGGGCACCACCGAAAAGCTCTTTGTGCCCGGCAATGTGGAGGTGACCTTCACCCTCACCGAGAACGAGGACGGCACCCTGACCCTGGACTACACCGTGCCCGAGGTGCCCGAGCCTCCCGCCTACAACGCCATTGGCGAGCTTGCCAACCTGACCGACGGCAAGTACATCATCTCCCTGTGGCGCTACATCGGCCAGGACAACGCCGAGGGCTACATCTTCTACGACCAGAACGCCGGTGACAAGCTGGCCGCCTGGGAGACCTACGACGTTCTGACCAACGACGGCCTGACCGACAACGACTTCTGGGAAATCAAGAAGGTTGAAGGCGGCTACACCATTATGAACGTGGGCACCGGCAAGTACCTGGGCGACGCGGTTCCCGCTGCCTCCGACGAGCCTGTGGTCCATCCCATTGTGGAGGGCGAGTGCAACGGCGTGCATGACTACGCCATCGGCAACTCCGCCGGCACCGGCTCTCTGCGTTACTCCAACTCCAGCAAGTCCTTCAGCTTCAACACCACCGCCCCCGGTACCGAGGTTGGCCGCGCCTGGGCCGCCAACGTGCTGATCCATGTGGTGGAGGTTTATGAGATCCCCGAGCCCGAAATCGACACCGCTGCCCTGGAGGCTGCCATTGAGGCTGCCAAGGCTGTGGAGGCCGACAAGTACACCGAGGAATCCGTTGCCGCTCTGAACGAGGCACTGGCTGCCGCCGAGGCCGTCCTGGCCAAGGAGGACAAGACCCAGGAAGAGGTCGACGCCGCTGCCGCCGCTCTGAACGCCGCCATTGAGGCTCTGGTGGAGAAGCCCGCCGAGCCTGAGCCCCTGACCTACGAGCTGGTCACCGACCTGTCCGCCCTGAGCGCCAATGACAAGTACGCCATTGTCCTGTTCCGCTACTTTGCCGGCACCAACGCCGATTCTCTGAACGGCTATGTGTTCAACGGCGAGAACAACAAGTGCGGCGGCGTGCGCGCTGCTGCCGCGGCGGACTACAGCACCATCACCACCGAAACCGCCTATGCCGATACCGCCCTGTGGAACATTGCCTCCGTGGAAGGCGGCCTGACCATCAAGAACGTGGGCACCGGCAAGTACCTGGGCAACGCCATTCCCGCCGCCTCCGACGAGGCTGTGACCCTGCTGTTTGCCACCGGCGCGGTGAACGGCGTGACCAACTACGGCATTGGCTATGACGAGAACCATTACCTGCGTTACTCCGGCTCCAGCGACAGCTTCTCCTGGAACAGCGGCAGCCTGAGCGGCGCACCCAACAGCACCAACGCCTGCAACGTCCTGATCTACAAGGTCGAGGCCGGCGAGACCCCTGACACCGAGCCCGTGCAGCTGTTTGCCGGCTCCGATATCCAGGGCTCCAACGACTGGAACAAGCATCTGGACAACATTGCCAAGAACGCCTTCGACGACGGCAAGGACATTGACGTCTCCTTCTGGTGCGGCGACTACGCAGACGGCTCCGTCTATGCCGACGGCTCCGACACCAGCGCCACCGAGACCCCGGAGCGCATCCAGTACATCAAGGACATCCTGAACAATTACTGGCCCGACCTGAACGACTTCCACTTTGCCCAGGGCAACCACGACGGCTCCATGCACATCGGCAACGTCATTGACGTCACCGGCCCCAAGGAGTACGACGACTTTATCCTGTACCAGATCAACGAGGACGACTTCCCCTGGTGGCAGGCCGGCTACATGACCTACTCCGACGAGGACACCTGCCTGGAGAAGATCAACGCCACCACCGACGCCCTGGGCGCCTACCTGGATGATCTGATTGCCAAGGGCGATGAGCGTGTGGTCTTCATCTACACCCATGTGCCTCTGCACTGGACCTCCAGAACCACCACCATGAACTCCTGGTGGAGCGACAACATCCACGCCGACATCCTGTTCAACATGCTCAACAAGAAGGCCGAGAACATTGACATCGTCTTCCTCTACGGCCACAACCACAGCGAGAACTATGCCGACGCCTATCCCGAGGGCGGCTCCGTCAACTTCTTCGCCCCCGGCGACACCATCCGCATCCCCAACGGCACTGTGGCCGCCTCCGGCAACTACACCGAAGAGACCATCAAGTTCACCTATCTGAACGCCGGCTATGTGGGCAAGATCGCCTCCGGCTTCGTGCCCAACACCGCCACTGCTTCCGTGATCACCGTGTATCCCGACAGGGTCGAGTTCACCCGCTACTCCGATGAGGGCCACTACGAGGGCTCTGACCGGGTGCTGATCCGGAACAACCGTGAGGAATACCCCGCATACCTGAACCTGAACTCCGTGGAGAACCCCAAGGTCCGCAAGGAGGGCGACACCGAGCACTTCCAGGCCGTGCTGAAGAACGCCGAGGCTGCCACCTACACCTGGAGTGTAGAGGGCAACGGCGAGATCACTGACGGCCAGGGCACCGACACCGTCGCGGTCACCTACACCGGCGGCGAGAACGTGGTGGTAAAGGTTGTTGTGACCTATGTGGACAGCAAGGGCGAAACCCAGAGCCTGGAGCAGACCAAGACCGTGGAGGTCAAGGCCGCTCCCGCCCAGGGCGAAATCACCTACAACGAGGTGAAGTCCATTTCCGACCTGGCTGCCGGCAAGAAGTATGCCATCGTGGCATGGCGCTACTTCGGCGGCTCCAACGACGACACCTTCAACGGCTACGGCTTCGGCTCCACCGCTGAGGTTGCCTACCGCGCTCCCACCGACGACAACTATGAGACCATCCGGCCCGAGGCTGAGCTCACCGACGACCAGCTGTGGGAGATCGTCCCCGTGGAGGGCGGCGTGACCCTGAAGAACCTGGGCACCGGCAAGTATCTGGCCGACGCCATCCCCGCTGCTGCCGACGAGGCCTACACCCTGACCATTGCCGAGGGCGAGTGCAACGGCACCTACAACATGGCCATCGGCACCGCCTCCGGCTCCATCCGGTACTCCGGCTCCAGCGGCACCTTCGTCTACTCCTCCACTGCACCCGACGGAGAGGTCGGCCGTGCCTGGGCTGCCAACCTGACCATCTACGAGAAGGTTGAGCCCGCCAAGGTGTACCCCAACATCGCCCCCGAGGGCACCGCCTCCTCCGACTTCTGCGCCAGCTGGAGCTCTGTGGAGGGTGTCAACGACGAGGTCATTCCCGACAGCTCCAACCCGGGCTACGACTACAACGAGGCCTACGGCTCCTGGGGCAAGAACAGCAACTCCGCACCCGAAACCATCCTGATCACCTTCGACCAGCCCGCCAAGCTGTACGGCGCCGGTGCCTACTTCTGGTACAACGCCGACGGTCCTCACAACCAGAACGGCATTGATATCCCCGCCTCCTACACCTGGGAGTATCAGAATGCCAACGGTGAGTGGGTGCCCTTCCCCAACGCGGCCGGCTTCGGCATCGAAGAGGACATCATGAACCAGACCACCTTCGATCCTGTGATCGCCACTGTGGTCCGCATCAACATGGCCAAGTCCACCACCGGCTCCTACGGTCTGGGCGTGGCTGAGCTGGAGCTCTACGGCGAGTTCGTTGAGCCCGTAGATACCACCGCCCTGGAGGCCGCCATTGCCGCTGCCGAGGCTGTGGAGCCCGACGAGTACACCGAGGAGTCCGTGGCTGCTCTGAACGAGGCCCTGGCTGCTGCCAAGGCCGTGCTGGAGAACAT
>DFIE01000045.1 GCA_002372735.1 Clostridiales bacterium UBA3705 | reverse complement strand
GAGGCGGTGGTGCCGCACAGCCGGGCGTCTCCCAGGCGGGGATCGTCGTTATACAGCTCGCCCCGGGCAGGGCTGCCGGGCCACTTGCCGGTGAACCAGTCGTTGAGATATTTCTTGTGGGCCACCTCGGTGATGCCAAAGCGCTGCAGCCAGGGGTAATCCAGGCCCCAGCCGATGTCGTCATGGCAGCGCAGATAGTTCTGGAAGGAGTACTCCCTGGGCAGGGCGCAGACCTGGTCCAGCTGTCGGCGCAGCAGCCGCACGTCTCGGGTGGCCAGGGTGTGCCAGGTGGTGCACATGGTGGTGACGTTGTAGAGAATGTGACATTCGGGCTTTTCCCGGGTGCCGAAGTAGGGGGCCACCTTGGCCGGCTCCATAACCACCTCGCCCAGCAGCAGCACGCCGGGACAGACAATGTAGCAGGCCAGGCGGAGCATCCGGCTGAGAGTGTGGACCTTGGGCAGGTTGCGGCAGTCGGTGCCCAGCTCCTTCCAGATGTAAGGAATGGCATCCAGGCGGATTACGTCCATGCCCCGGTTGGCCAGGAAGAGCAGGTTTTCCGTCATGTCGTTAAAGACAATGGGGTTGGCATAGTTCAGATCCCACTGGTAGGGATAGAAGGAGGTCATGACGATCTGCCCGTCCTCCAACTGGGTGAAATTGCCGGGGGCTGTGGTGGGGAACACCTGGGGCACGGTCTTTTCAAACTCGTTGGGGATGTCCCAGCTGTCGTAGAAGAAGTAGCGGCTGCGGGCCACCGGGTCTCCGGCCCGGGCGGCCTTGGCCCAGGCGTGGTCCTCGCTGGTGTGGTTCATGACAAAGTCCAGGGCCAGGCTGATGCCCGCCTCATGGCAGTCGTCCGCCAGCTGCTCCAGGTCCTCCATGGTGCCCAGCTCCGGCTGCACCTGGCGGAAGTCCGCCACGGCATAGCCGCCGTCGCTGCGGCCCTTGACGGTTTTCAGCAGGGGCATGAGATGGACGTAGTTCACCCCGCACTCCTGCAGATAGGGCAGCTTTTTGCGCACGCCCTGGAGATTGCCGGCAAAGGCGTCTACGTAGAGCATCATGCCCAGCAGCTTGTTGGACCGGTACCAATCCGCCTGCTGCAGGCGGGCATCGTCCAGCCGGCGCAGACTGTCGCGGCGCCCGTCGTGGCAGCGGCGGAGCATATCCAGGAAATAGTCGAAGGCCCGGGTGTCGTTGTGGTACAGCTCGCAGTACAGCCACTTGAGCTCATCCAGGCTTTGGGCCAGGCGCTGTTCATAGGAAGGGGTTCTTTTCATTACAGTCCTCCGTTGGGATTACCGGGCAAGCAGCGCCTCTACCTCCGCCAGATCGGGCATGGCGGGGATGGCACCGCTGCGGCTGCAGGTCAGGGCGGCGGCAGTGTTGGCAAAGCGGAGCATTTCCTCCAGCTCCGGCGCGGTGAGCCCGTCCAGGGGATGCTCTCCCCGGGCGGCCAGGCAGCGCAGCAGGGCGCCGTGGAAGGTATCACCGGCGCCGTTGGTATCCGCCACCTGGACCTTGCGGCCGGGCACCCGGCCGGTCTGGCTGCCCAGACGGTAGAACGTGCCATGGCTGCCCAGGGTGATCAGCACCAGGCGGATGCCCAGCGCCGCCAGCTGGGCGGAGCCGGTCTCCGGGTCGTCGGTGCCGGTGAGCAGGGGCAGCTCTTCGTCGGAGATCTTGAGAATGTCAGCCAGGGGCAGGGGCTTTTTCATCCACTGCAGGGCAGTGTCCTGGTCCGGCCAGAGATTGGCCCGGTAGTTGGGGTCATAGCTCACCAGGGCGCCGGCTTGCTTTGCCTTGGCCGCGGCGGCCAGGGTGGCAGAGCGGACGGGGTCCGCCGTCAGGCTCACAGAGCCGATGTGCAAAATCCGGGGCATAGGTTCCAGGGCCTTGAGGGCCTCGGTCTCGGTAAGAAGGGTGTCTGCCCCGGGGGAGCGGTAAAAGGCAAAGGAGCGCTCTCCGCTGGGGGCCACGCTCACCACGGCCTGGGTGGTCAGGGCGGCGTCAGTGGTGTAAAGGCCTGCGTCGTCCACGCCGCTGCGGCGCAGCACCTGGCGCAGATCGCGGCCGAAGGTGTCATTGCCCACCTTGCCGATAAAGCCGGTCCTGGCACCGAGTCTGGCCGCAGCCACCGCCACGTTGGCCGGCGCGCCGCCGGGATTGGCAGCATAATGCCGAATTTCCCGCTCGTCCACATGGGTCTGGGTCAGGTCAATGAGCAGCTCACCCAGGGTAATAATCTCAAGCATAGAAGAAACCTCCTGTTAAAATTGAAATCGTTTTCACAGAGTGATGATAACACATCCCCACCCGGATTGCAAGTGGGTGAGGAAAATTATTTTATTTGTTCTGTCCGAATTGCCAGGTTGAAACCCATTGAATTCCGGAAAGTTGCACAAAAGCAGCAGGCGATTCTTGTATAGAATCCCATATAGACACAAAAAACGAAAATGTGTACAATAGTGGTTGAAATGAAACCGATTTCATTTTCAATTATCGCCTAAAGGAGTTATGACAGATGAAGCAGTTTGAGTATACCATTCAGGATCCTCTGGGCATCCATGCCCGTCCCGCCGGCATGCTGGCCAAGCTGGCCAAGAGCTTTGGCGACACCGTGGTTACCCTCAGCAAGGACGGCAACACCGTAAAGGCCTCCCAGCTGATGAAGATTATGGCCATGGGCATCAAGAACGGCCATACCATCACCATCGCCGCCGAGGGCCCCGCTGAGGACGAGGCCATTGCGGCCATGCAGAAGTTCCTGGAAGAGAATCTGTAATCCGAGCATTCGGGCGGGGTGCTTACACACCCCGCCCTTTGTCCATACTTTGAACCATCATTATCACTACAAATCAGGAGGATACAACATGCTGTTACTGCAGGGCAAGGGCGTCTCCAAGGGCGTCATCAACGGACCCATCTATTTCTTCCGCCGCCCCGACACCAACGTGAACAAGGTCCACGCAGAGGACCTGGAGGCCGAGAAGGCCCGCCTGGCCGAGGCCCAGGCCAAATCCATCGAGCAGCTGGAGCGCCTGGCGGAGAAGTGCCGGGAGGAAGCCGGCGACGAGGCCGCCGTTCTCTTTGAAACCCACGCCATGTTCGTGGAGGACGACGACTATGTAGAGACCATTATGGACACCCTGGCCGACGAGGAGTGCAACGTGGAGTTCGCCGTGCAGCAGGCCGGCGAGCAGTTTGCCGCCATGTTCGCTGCCATGGACGACGCCTATATGCAGGCCCGCGCCGCCGACATCCGTGACGTCACCACCCGCATCCTGAACAACCTGATGGGCGTGATTGAGGGCGGCGTGGATTCCGACGTCCCCGTGATTCTGGCCGCCGACGACCTGGCCCCCTCTGAGACGCTGCAGCTGGACAAGACCAAGATCCTGGGCTTTGTCACTGCGGGCGGCTCCGGCAACAGCCACACCGCCATCCTGGCAAGAACCATGGGCATCCCCGCCATCTGCGCCCTGGGCGACGCCCTGAAGCCCGAGCTGGAGGGCCGGATTGCATACATCGACGGCGAGACCGGCAAGATTGCCCTGGATCCCGACGAGATCACCCTCACCGCCTTTGAGGCCAAGCTGAAGAAGCAGAAGGAGCTGAAGGAGCTGCTGCAGACCATGAAGGGCCAGAAGGACGTCACCCTGGACGGCCGGGAGATGATGGTCTACTGCAACATCGGCTCCCCCGAGGACGTGGCCGCGGTGCTGAACAACGACGGCCAGGGCATCGGCCTGTTCCGCTCTGAGTTCCTGTACCTGAGGGCCAGCGACTATCCCACCGAGGAAGAGCAGTTCCAGGCCTATAAGGCTGTCGCCTCTGCCATGGGCGGCAAGCGTGTGGTCATCCGCACCCTGGACATCGGCGCCGACAAGCAGGTGGACTACTTTGAGATGAAGAAGGAAGAGAACCCCGCCCTGGGCGTCCGGGCCATCCGGATCTGCCTGAACCGGCCCGAGGTCTTCCGCACCCAGCTGCGCGCCCTGTACCGCGCCTCCGCCTACGGCAAGGTTGCCATTATGTTCCCCATGATCACCTCTGTGTGGGAGGTCAAGGAGTGCAAGCGCGCCTGCGCCAAGGTGATGGCCGAGCTGGATAAAGAGGGCATCCCCTACAACGCCGACACCGAAATCGGTATCATGATTGAGACCCCCGCCTCCGTTTTTGTGGCCGACGCCCTGGCCAAAGAGGTAGACTTCTTCTCTGTGGGCACCAACGACCTGACCCAGTACACCCTGGCCTGCGACCGCCAGGCCAATGACCTGGGCAAGTTCTTTGACCCCCATCATCCCGCTGTGCTGCGGGCCCTGAAGATGGCCACCGACGCCGCCCACGCCGCCGGCATCTGGATCGGCATCTGCGGCGAGCTGGGCGCGGACCTGTCCATGCTGGAGACCTTCCTGGCCATCGGCATCGACGAGCTGTCCGTCTCCCCCTCCTCTGTGCTGCCCCTGCGTGCCCAGATCCGCAAGAGCATTGCCAAGACCTGCACCCTGGAGAAGCTGGAGAGCTGAGACGCCCCTCCCCTGTATGCGCAAAAACGCCCAACCGACTCCGGTTGGGCGTTTTTGCGTGCCGTTATTCGGCCAGGAAGCCGACGAGCAGCTTCAGGGTGTTTTCCACCCCATCCTTGTGGCTGCGCTCATAGCCGTGGGAGGCGTAAACCCCCGGACCGATGAGGCCGTGGCGCAGGTCATGTCCCGCGTGAAGCGTGGCCTCTACATCGGAGCCGTAATGGGGATAGATGTCCACGGCGTAATCCGCCTGCTCCCGGCGGGCCGCCTCGATCAGCCGGCGGACCAGCTCATAATTGTAGGGGCCGCCGCTGTCCTTGGCGCAGATGGACACCTGGTGCTCGGTGCACTGCAGGCCCTCGCCTACGCAGCCCATATCCACGCTGATGGCCTCGGTGACCCCCTGGGGCACGGAGGCCGCGCCGCCGTGGCCCACCTCTTCATAGGTGGTCACATGGACGTACACCCGGCGCTTGGGGGTCAGATTGCCGTCCTTGAGATATTTGGCCAGGCCCAGCAGAATGCCTACGCTGAGCTTGTCGTCCAAAAACCGGCTTTTGATGTAGCCCTTTTCCGTCACCCGGGTGCGGGGGTCAAAGCAGACAATGTCCCCCACGGAAATGCCCAGAGCCTTCACGTCCTCTGGGGACTTTACAGGCTCATCCAGCACCACCTCGGTGACGTCATAGCTGCGCTGAATGGTGCGCAGGTCGCCGTTGACATGGATGGAGGCGTTGACCAGCTGGAAGGTGCCCTCATAGCTGCCGTCAAACCGGGTGATGACCCGGCAGTTCTCTGTCTCCACACTGTTGGCCGCCAGGCCCCCGATGGGTACCACCCGCAGCCGGCCGTTGCCCTTGATCTCCGCCACCATGGCCCCCAGGGTGTCGGCGTGGGCCTCCAGGAGCAAGGCATTTTCGGTGTCCTCGCCCCCCAGGTCCGCCAAAATGCCCCCCTTTACCGTCTGGCGGGCGGCAAAGCCCAGGGCGTGGAACCGGGACAGCACATGCTCCGCCGCCTGGGCAGTATAGCCCGAGGGGCTGTCAATGGCCAGCAGAGATACGGCCTGCTCCACAGCATAATCGGTATAATATCCGGAATTGATCATGGTATTCCCTCCCTTTCTCCGTACAGTATAACATAGTTCCGGTAAAAAGGAAAGATTTTTTCCCGGAGGGCTTGACAGCGTAACAGTGTTATGCTATGATGATATCGTAACAGTGTTACGAAAGGAGGCCGACATGGACGAGGAATGGATTTCCAAAAAAGAGCTGCTGGAGCAGTTTCACATCTCCTACGGGGCTCTGTATCGGTATAAGCGGATGGGACTGATTCCGGAGGCCTGGTTTTTGCGCCGGGCCACCGTCACCGGGCAGGAGACCTATTTCCGCCGGGCGCAGATTCTGCCCCGGATGGAGCTGATTTTATCCAGGGGCGCGTCCCTGGAGTCCCTGGCGGCGGAGCTCCGCGCCCCGGCTGCCCAGACGGATGGGCGGGTGCTGGTGGTGCGGCAGGACGACGGCATCCACCGGTTTCCGGTGGAGGAGATCCGGGAGCTGTATCTGGCCCGGGGCGACCGGCAGGTCAGCCTGCTGGACTACTTGAAGGAGGCTGCGTTATGAGCGAGCAATTGGATTTGAGAGTTAACGGCAACACCGCCATGCCGGGCGGTGAATACGGCCTGGTCACCATTTCCGGCAACGGCAGCGTGACGTCAGACCTGCGCTGCGCGGCCCTGACCTGCGGCGGCAACGGCAGCGTCCAGGGGGCGTGCAGCGTCCGGGGCGGTCTGCGTCTGAGCGGCAACCACCGGTTTGACGGCGATCTCCGGGCGGCGGATGGCAGCATCTCCGGCAAGGCCAACGTGGACGGCGCGCTGGAGATCACCAACACCCTGCGCACCAACGGGGTACTTACCATCCAACGGGAGCTGCTTGCCGGCAGCCTGGAGCAGGAGGGCGTCACCGAGCTGGGCGGCGTGCTGCGGGTAAACCGGGCCCGGATCATTGGGGTCCTCCGCTGCCAGGAGGTGGAGGCAGAGTCCTTCTACAGCCGGGGCATGCTGGAGATTGCCGGCCTGCTGAACGCCGAACGGATCGACATCGAGGTCAACAATGAAAACCGGGTGGGCAGCATCGGCGGCAGCTTTGTGCAGGTGCGCAAGGGCAAGCGGCCCCAGCTGCTGCGGAAGGAGCCCCAGCGGCTGAAGGTGCAGACCATTGAGGCCGACGAGGTGCTGCTGGAGCTGACCCAGGCCGGAACCGTCCGGGGCAGGAACGTGGTCATCGGCAAGGACTGCATCATCGGCCGGGTGGAATACACCGGCGTGCTCACCGTAGACCCCTCCGCCCGGGTGGAGGAGCGGGTCAAGCCGGACTGATACTATACTCCGATTATAATCTTTAGATTTTAATCGGAGCGGCACCGTGCTTCGCACGCTGCCATTTTGTGCCGCAGGCACAAAATCCGTCTCATGCGAACTCCAACGCGCCTTCGGCGCTATAATACTGAAATGCAATAAAACGATGAAATCGTTTTATTGCCTGCGGCAAATGCCGCAGATGCCAAGCAATTATGCTTGGCATGTTCAGATATTGTACGTACGAATGCCACCGCATTTCATGCGGTGCGCCGAATGCCGGAAGCATTCGGCGAATAAAACCATTTCCTAAATGGTTTTATTGCATTCTAGTATAAAATGCTTTTTTAAAGCATTTTAATGGAGTTCAGTATGAGAAATGCAAAACAAAAAGCAAGGAGCCTGGCTCCTTGCTTTTGTTTTTGATTTGATTTGGGAGAATCAATAGCCTCTTCTCTTGTTCTTACGGGCAGCTTCACTCTTCTGCTTCCGCTTGAGGCTGGGGCTCACATAATGCTCTCTCTTCTTGACTTCCTGGATGACGCCAGCCTTCTGGCAGCTCCGCTTGAAGCGCTTGAGAGCACTTTCCAGAGATTCATTCTCTCGGACGTGAATTTCAGACATTGTTTTCCCTCCCTCCGATGCGCCCGGCTGAATCCTTGACGCTTTCAGGGCCTTTTTCAAAAGGCGTGGTTATTATACAGGCTGCGCCTGAAATTGTCAAGTATTTTTCCGGATATTTTTGTTTTTCCTCGTTACTTTACGATGAGGTTGACCAGCTTGTTGGGAACCACAATGGTCTTGACCACATTGGTGCCCACCCGGGCAATGGCCTTTTGGATCCGCTCGTCTGCCTGCACCAGCTGGGCCAGGGCCTCCCGCTCCAGATCCGCCGGGGCCTGGACGGTGCCCTTGGTCTTGCCGTTGATCTGCACGGCAATGGTAAGCTCGGCATCCTTGCACTTTGCCTCGTCATAAGCGGGCCAGGCGGAGACGGAGCAGATGCCCTCAAAGCCCTTTTGCTCCCAGAGCTCATCGGCCATGTGGGGGGCAAAGGGGCTGAGCAGCTGCAGCAGGGTCTTCAGCTCGGCACGGTTGCAGCCCTTCTCCCCCATCTGGTTGACCAGGGTCATCAGCTGGGCCAGGGCGGTGTTGGCCTTGAGCTGCTCAATGTCAGAGCTGACCTTGCGGATGGTCTTGTGCATCATGTTCTCGTTGGCCTTGGAGTACTGGGTCTCCCGGTCCTCCACAGACTCGGCCAGGCTCCAGACCTTGTCCAAAAAGCGCTTGCAGCCCTTGACGGAGTTGGAGGCCCAGGAGGCGGGCTTTTCAAAGTCGCCGATGAACATGATGTAGGTGCGCATGGTGTCAGCGCCAAACTCCCGGATTACGTCGGTGGGGTTGATGACGTTGCCCCTGGACTTGGACATCTTGATGCCGCCCTCGCCCAGGATCATGCCGTGCGAGGTGCGCT
>DFIE01000106.1 GCA_002372735.1 Clostridiales bacterium UBA3705 | reverse complement strand
GGCAGAGCCATCGAAGAGCAGTAATTCCCAGTTATCCCCAATGGCCGGCGCTGACGCGCCGGCCATTTTTTACAAAATGTTCCATAACCTGCTCTTGCGAAAGGGAGAAACCTGTGGTATACTATACGATGTATAAGAAGAATTGTACCCTTTTGGTGATGTTATGACGCATTTACAAACCTGGTTTCAAGGTATTGATGCCGCCCGGTTAATCCAGTGGCTGATGTTTGCCGTGGCAGCCCTGCTCTCCATCTCTGTCCACGAGAGCAGCCACGCGCTGGTGGCGCTCTGGCTTGGTGACGACACGGCCAAGCGGATGGGGCGGATTTCCCTGAACCCTCTCCGCCATCTGGATGTGGCGGGCTTTTTGATGATGGTCCTGGCCCACTTCGGCTGGGCCCGACCTGTGCCGGTCAATATGACCCGGTTTGAAAATCCCAAGCTGGGCATGGGGCTTACGGCGCTGGCGGGGCCGGTTTCCAACATTCTGCTGGCCCTGGTGTGCAGTCTGCTGTACCAGTGCCTGAGCCGCCTGGTCTTTGGGGCAGAAAGGTGGATCTATTATCTTTTCCTCTTCCTGCAGATCTGCGTGGTGCTGAACTGCGGCCTTGCGGTGTTTAATCTGCTGCCGGTTTCGCCCCTGGACGGGTCTAAAATCCTGGCCATTGTGCTGCCGGAGCGCGCCTATTTCACCTTGATGCGCTATGAGCGCTACGGTTATTTTGCCCTGCTGGCCCTGCTGATGCTGGGCGTGCTTGACACCCCCCTGGCCTTTCTCAGAGACGGGCTGATGGAGGGCATCACCCTGGTAACAGCCGTGCTGGCCCGGCTGCTCACCGGCGCAATCTGACGGAGCCTCTATGAACGAACCCACCTATCATCTGAGCAGTGTTCTGCGCTCCAAGGCCGATCAGCCCGAAGACTTTGACGGCCCCCTGGATGTCATTCTGCTGCTTTTGAGTAAGAATAAAATTGAAATCCAAGACATCAGCATCTCCTCTATTTTAGAGCAGTATCTGGCCTATCTGGACCAGATGAAGCAGATGGACATGGAAATTGCCAGCGAGTTTATCGCCATGGCCTCCCATCTGATGCTGATCAAAACCAAAATGCTGCTGTCCGCCGCCGAGCAGGAGGAAGCCCAGTCCGAGATGGAGCTGCTGATCCAGTCCCTGCAGGAGCGCCAGCGCCAGGAGGCTTTTGCCAGCCTGAAAACCGGCATCACCTTCTTGGAGGGGCGCAACGAGCTGGGCCTGGGCCTGTTTACCAAGGGCCAGGAGGCCTTTCAGCGGGATAACACCTACCGCTACCAGCACCGGCCGGAGGATCTGGTCCGGGCCTTTGACCAGCTGGAGGAGCGATCCCAGCGCCAGCTGCCGCCCCCCAGGACGAGCTTTGCCGGCATTGTGGGCAAAGAGCCCTATCCGGTCACCAAAAAGGCCGCCCAGGTACTGCAAAAGCTGCTGCTGCGCGGGGTGTCCCGGTTCCGGCAGCTGCTTCAGGGCAGCCGCAGCCGCTCTGAGATTGTGGCCACATTCCTGGCCGTGCTGGAGCTGTGCCGTACCCGCAAGGTGGACATTGAAGATGAAAACGGGGAGCCCTCCATCCGGCTGGTGGAGCCCCCGGCGGAAGGAGGCTGAGCCATGGAACCTGCCGAGCTGGAACGCATCCTGGAGGCAATTCTCTTTGCCGCCGGTGACCCGGTGGAGACCCAGCGCCTGGCCCAGGTGACCGGGCAGGATGAGGAGGAGATCCACACCGCCATGAAGCGGCTGATGGATCGCTACGGCTTTGAGCGCCGGGGCATCCGGATTCTCCGCCTGGAGGACAGCTACCAGATGTGCTCTGCCGGGGACCTGGCGGGCTACGTCACCCGGGCCCTGGAAACCCGCAAGCCTCCCAAGCTCTCCGCCGCCCAGCTGGAGACCCTTACGGTCATCGCTTACTATCAGCCCGCCACCAAGGCCTATGTGGAAAAGCTGCGCGGGGTAGACAGCGCCTATTCCGTTGCCGCCCTGCTGAACAAAAATCTCATTGAAGAGGCCGGCCGCCTCAACGCCCCGGGCAGGCCCATCCTCTATCGCACCACCCCTGATTTTCTGCGGACCTTCGCCCTGGAATCTCTGGACGATTTGCCCGAGATTGAGAAGCTCCGCTTTGATAAGCCTGTCACGGCAGAGGACCTGCCCGCCCAGGCCCCGGCGGAGGAGCAGACATGATTGCCCTGGGGATTGTCCTGGCCATACTGGTGCTGTTGGCGCTGCTTCCCATCGGGGCCAGGGTCCGATACGACGGGGAAGCCAAAGTCGTGCTGGCGGTGGGACCCATCCGGCTGCAGCTGGTGCCCGCTAAGCCCAAAACCCGCAAGCAGCTGGCAAAAGAAGCGCTGAAAAAAGAAAAGAAACAGGCGGCCAAGGCCGAACAGGCGCGGAAAAAGAAGGCCCAGGCCCTGATTGCCAAGCCCCCCGAGCCGCCCAAGCCCGCCGAGCCCCTGCCGGACAAGCTGGCAGGGCTGATCCCCTGGGCAAAGCTGGCGGTCCGGGCGGTGGGAGAGCTTTTCCACCGCAGGCTCACGGTGACCAAGCTGGTAATCCGCGCCGCCCTGGCCGGGGGAGACCCGGCCAAAACCGCCCAGACCACAGGCCGGGCCTGGGAGGCAATCGGCATCGCCCTGCCCATTCTGGACCGGGCCTTCCGCATCAAAAAGCGGGAGATCTCCATCTGGCCTGACTTCCTGGCCTCCAAAACCCAGGTGGAGGCCGAGCTTCACATCCGGTTTCTGCTGGGCAGCCTGATCGGCTACGCAGTCAAATACGGCTTCGGGGCGATTAAAATACTACTGGCCCAAAAGAAGGCCAAAAAACAACAATCTGAGCGGAAGGTGGTACAATCATGACCAACAATATCTCTGAAATGCTTGCTTCCTCCATGGGCAAGATCCAGCAGCTGGTGGACGTCAACACCATCGTGGGCCAGCCGGTCAACGTGGGCGACGGTGTCACCATTATCCCTGTCTCCAAGGTCCATATCGGCATGGGCGGCGGCGGCAGCGACTTTACCACCAAAAACTCCATCGCGGCAAAGAAGGATCCCTTCGGCGGCGGCATCGGCGCCGGTGTCAACATTGACCCTGTAGCCTTCCTGATCATCAAGGGCGGCAGCGTCCGGATGCTCCCCGTGGCCGAGCCCGCCAGCACCACCATGGACCGGCTCATTGAGCAGGCACCGGATCTGCTGGACAAGCTGGCAGACTTCCTGGATAGCCGCAAGCCCAAGCAGGAGGCTTAAGCGCAAATTTGCGCATAATTTCCCGTCGCCCGTGACAAACTAGTCCGGGTGATGAGAAATGAAACGAATATTGTCTGTTCTGGCGGCATTCTGCTGCACCCTGTGCCTGGGCCTTCCGGTCCGGGCTGCGGGTGCGCCTGCCGTCAGCGCTGCGTCCTGCGTGGTGATGGACGCGGACACCGGCGTCCTTCTGTACGAGAAGGACCCTGACCGGGTCTGCCTGATGGCCAGCACCACCAAAATCATGACCGCCCTGCTGGTGTGCCAGCAGTGCGACCTGGACGCGATCCTCCGGGTGCCGGAGCAGGCGGTGGGGATAGAGGGCTCTTCGCTCTATCTGCGCCCCGGGGAGGAACTCAGCGGCCACGATTTGCTCTACGGTCTCATGCTCCAATCCGGCAACGACGCCGCTGTGGCCCTTGCCCTGGCCTGCGCCGGCAGCCAGGAGGCCTTTGTGGCCCAGATGAACGACACCGCCAAGCACCTGGGCCTGGCCCATACCCACTATGCCAACCCCCACGGGCTGGACAGCGAGGGCAACTACTCCACCGCCCGGGACCTGGCGGTTCTGACCTGCGAGGCTCTGCGCAACGAGACCTTCCTCCAGGTGGTGTCTACCAAGACCATTGCCATCCGGGGAGACAGGAGTCTCACCAACCACAACAAGCTGCTCTGGCAGGTGGAGGGCTGCATTGGGGTCAAAACCGGCTACACCCGGCAGGCGGGTCGCCTGCTGGTCAGCGCGGTGCGCCGGGGCGGCCGGACGCTGGTGTGCGTCACCGTCCGGGATCCCGACGACTGGCGGGACCACTGCGCCTTGTACGATTATTTCCTGCCCCTGTCCTCAGATACCCTGCACCGCCCGGGTCTTGCCATCGGACCCTGAGGGCGGGCCCAACCCCGGAGGTGCCCCATGGCAGAACGGATCCAAAAGCTCATAGCCGCCGCCGGCCTGGCCTCCCGCCGGGGGGCCGAGGACCTGATCCGGTCCGGCCGGGTGCGGTTGAACGGACGCCCTGCCGTCCTGGGTGACCGGGCCGAGCCGGACGATTGCATTGAGGTGGACGGCAAGCCGCTGCCCAAAACCGGCGGAGTGCACACCCTGGTGCTGTATAAGCCCCGGGGCTTTGTCACCACCCGGCGGGACGAGCAGGGCCGCCGCACAGTGATGGACCTGCTGCCGCCCCAGCTGTCCGGGCTGTACCCTGTGGGCCGGCTGGACCGCTTTTCCGAGGGGCTGTTGCTGATGACCAACGACGGGGACCTGGCCTACCGGCTCACCCATCCCAGCCACCAGGTGGAAAAAACCTACCACGTCTGGGTCAGCGGCTACCGGGCCGGGGCAGAAAAACGCCTGGCCCGCCCCATCGAGCTGGACGGCAGACCCATTGCCCCGCCCAAGGTGTGCCTGCACTGGGCCAAGGACGGGGTTGCCTGGCTGGAAATCACCATCCACGAGGGCCGCAACCGGCAGATCCGCCGGATGTGCCAGGCCGCCGGCCTCACCGTGACCCGGCTGAAGCGGGTTGCCGAGGGCCCCATCCGGTTGGGAGAGCTGGCCGCCGGCGCCTGGCGGGAGCTCACCGCCGCCGAGCTGGCGCTGCTCACGGCCGGGGAGGACTGTCCCCCGGCCCGGAAGGAAGATTACCCATGAATCCATACGACGTCATTGTCATCGGCGGCGGGGCCGCGGGCATGTTTGCCGCCATCCAGGCGGGCTATGCCGGGGCACGGGTTCTGCTCTTAGAGCCCAACGACCGCCTGGGCAAAAAGCTGTACATCACCGGCAAGGGCCGCTGTAATCTCACCAATCACTGCTCCTGGCAGGAGGTGCTGAAAAACGTGCCCCATGGCAGCCGGTTCCTCTATTCCGCCCTCTCGGGCTTCACCCCGGAGGACGCCGTGACGTTCTTTGAATCCCACGGCTGTGAAACCAAAATTGAGCGGGGCAACCGGGTCTTCCCGGTGAGCGACAAATCCGCCTCTGTGGTGGATGCCCTGAAAACCGCCCTGGGCTATGCCGGGGCGGAGGTTCGCCGTGCCCGCGCCCTGGAGATCCTGACCCGGGCGGGTCGGGTCAGCGGCGTGCGCACCGACCGGGGGGAGGAGTTTGCCCCGGCGGTGATTTTGGCCACCGGCGGCAGGTCCTATCCCGCCACCGGCTCCACCGGCGACGGCTACCGCATGGCCCGGGCCCTGGGCCACAGCGTCAGTCCCACGGTGGGCTCTCTGGTGCCCATGGTGGAGCGGGGGCCCTGGTGTGCCCGGATGCAGGGCCTGGCCCTGAAAAACGTCAATCTCCGCCTGCTGGACAGCACCGGCAAAAAGGTGTTTGAAGAGTTTGGCGAGCTGCTGTTTACCCACTTTGGCCTGTCCGGGCCGGTGGTGCTCTCGGCCTCGGCCCATATGGAGCAGGGCCGCGACTATCTGGTCTCTATCGACCTCAAGCCCGCCCTGGACCGGGAAAAGCTGGATGCCAGGATCCTCCGGGACTTTGCCGCCGTCAAAAACCGCAGCTTTGAAAACGCCATTTCCGGCCTGTATCCCAAAACCATGATCCCTGTCATGGTGGAGCGGTCCGGCATTCCCGGTGACACAAGGGTCAACTCCGTCACCAGGGAGCAGCGCCGGACGCTGCTGGAGCTGACCAAGGATTTCCGGGTGGAGATCTCCGGCCTGCGCCCGGTGGAGGAGGCCATTGTCACCTCCGGCGGCGTGTCCGTCAAGGAGATCGACCCCAAAACCATGCAGAGCAAGCTGGTGCCCGGCCTGTACTTCGCCGGGGAGCTGATTGACGTAGACGCCTACACCGGCGGCTTCAATCTGCAAATTGCCTGGGCCACAGGCTACGCGGCAGGCATCGCCGCTGCACAGGCAGCCGTACAATAACCCCGGGGCGGGGCGCAAGCCCCTTGGGCAAAGCCTGCCCGGCCCCCAATTGACATAGGAGTGATACCAATATGAGTGAACGTTACATTTCCGTCGCCATTGACGGCCCTGCCGGGGCCGGCAAAAGCACCATGGCCAAGCGGGTGGCCCAGGATCTGGGCTATCTGTATGTAGACACCGGCGCCATTTACCGCACCGTGGGCTACCATATGAGCCTTATGGGCATCGGTCCCAAGGACACCGACGGCATCCGCCGCTGCATTGACGATGTAAATATCGAGCTGCGCTACGGCGACGACGGCCTGCAGCATATGATTCTCAACGGCGACGACGTCACCGACCTGATCCGCACCCCGGAGATGTCCATCATGGCCAGCGGCGTGGCAGCCCAGGCCTGCGTGCGGGACTACCTGCTGGAGATGCAGCGCAGCCTGGCCCGGACCCACAATGTGGTGATGGACGGCCGTGACATCGGCACCGTGGTGCTGCCTCACGCCCAGGTGAAGATCTATCTCACCGCCTCTGCCGAGGTGCGCGCCCAGCGCCGCTTTCAAGAGCTGTGCGACAAAGGGGAGAACGTCCGCTTTGAAGACGTCTACACCGACGTGGTCAAGCGGGACGAGGCGGACATGACCCGGAAGATCGCTCCGTTGAAGTGCGCCGACGACGCCGAGGTGCTGGACTGCTCCTATATGACCATCGAGCAGGTGGTCGCCGAGATCAAGGAAATCATCCGAAAGAAGGCGCAGGAATAATGGCCCCCACCACCCAAACCGAGCTTGCCCCCCAGTCCGGGGCCCAGCCCGAGCCGAAGCCTGTCAAAAAGAAAAGAGAATCCAACCGGATGCTGGGCAGGACCTTTTTGTACTACCTGGTCTACGGGCCCATCTGGCTGGCTTTTATGATTTATCACCCATTCCGCTTCTATGGCCGCAAGAATATCCCCCAGGGTCCGGCGGTGTGGTGCTGCAACCACTCCGGCTTCGCGGACCCCATCTGGGTCTTTTTGGCCACCCGCCAACGGGTGCTGCCCTGGACCATGGCCAAAAAGTCTGTGATGGACACCCCTGTGCTGGGCAAGTTTCTGGCGTTGTTCGGCGCCTTCGGCGTAGACCGGGACAACCCTGACGTGGCCGCGGTGAAGAAGTCTCTGCGGGTGCTGAAGAATGGGGAGAACCTGCTGATCTTCCCCGAGGGCACCCGCGTCAAGCACGGCAAGCAGGTTGCCGCCAAGTCCGGCGCGGTGATGCTGGCCCACCGGGCAGGGGTGCCCCTGGTGCCCATTTACCTCACCCACAACCGCAGGCCCTTTATGCCGGTGAAGTGCGTCATCGGCGAGCCCTATACCCCGGAGTACTCCGGCAAGCGGGTGGGGGCAGAGGAGCTGGAGCAGCACACCGAGGAGCTGATGCGCCGGATCTACGCCCTGGGCGAATCCCAAAAGCGCCTGGGGTCCCACTGAGCCGAAAAGGAGAACAAACCCATGTCTGTCACCCTTGCCCGCACCGCCGGGTTCTGCTTTGGGGTCCGCCGGGCAGTAGAGACCGTAGACCGTGCCTCCGCCGCCGGCGGGGCCGTGGTCACCCTGGGGCCCATTGTCCACAACCGCCACGTGGTGGCCCACTTTGAGGCGCTGGGCGTCCGCGAGATCTCTCGGGTGGAGGATATCCCCCCCGGCAGCACCGTCATCATCCGCGCCCACGGGGTGGGCCGGGCGGTGTACGATGCCCTGCGTGCCAGGGCCCTGACCGTGGTGGACGCCACCTGCCCCTTTGTGGAGCGGATCCACCGGCTGGTCCAGTCCGGAGAGGAGGAGGGCCGCCATGTCATCATCATCGGCTCCCGCACACACCCCGAAATCATCGGCATTGCCGGCTGGTGCCGGGAGCCCTTGATCTTTGAAACCGACCTGGAGCTGGAGCAGTGGCTCTTAGAAGATAAAAATAGAGCGCATTATCCCCTGCTGATGGTAAGCCAGACCACCAGCACACAAAAATTATGGAAAAAATGCGTGGAAATTACAAAAAAACAGTGTACAAACTGCAAAATTTTTGATACAATATGCAAAGCGACTGAACAACGACAAACCGAAGCCGCACAGCTTGCACAAATGTGCGACACAATGTTGGTGGTAGGAGACAAATCCTCCTCCAATACCCGCCAGCTTGCGGCCATCTGCGCCGCGGCGGGCAGCCGGGTTCTGCTCATCGACAACGCGGCAGAGCTGGCCGGGCAGGATTTTTCAGCCGCACGCTATATCGGCATCACAGCGGGCGCATCGACGCCTGCGTGGATAATAAAGGAGGTCAATCAAACCATGGATGAAATCAAAACAGTAGATACTGCAACGGAGGAAAGCTTTGAGGCATTGCTTGACGCTAGTATCAAAACTCTAAATACAGGAGATACGGTCACCGGCGTCGTTGTCGCAATTGGCTCCACCGAAGTCCAAGTTGACCTGGGCACTAAGCATGCCGGATATATCCCCTGTGATGAAGTCAGCGCAGATCCCAACGCAAAGCCCGAGGATGTACTCAAGGTCGGTGACGAGATCAAGGTGTTTGTGGTCCGTGTCAACGATCAGGAGGGCACCGTACAGCTGAGCAAGAAGAAGCTGGACGGCCTCAAGGTCTGGGAAGATCTGCAGGCTGCTATGGAGAGCAAAGAGCCTGTTGAGGGCAAGATTGTTGACGTCAACAAGGGTGGCCTGGTGGCCAACGTGAAGGGCGTCCGCGTGTTCATTCCCGCTTCTGCTTCCGGCATCGCCCGCGGCGGCGACCTGGAGGTGCTCAAGGGCCAGACCGTAAAAATGCGGATCACCGAGGTCAACCGCGAGCGTCGCGGCGGCCGCGTGGTTGGCTCCATCCGTGCTGTGGCCGCTGAAGAGCGCCGCGCAGCCCAGGAGAAGATCTGGAGCGAGATCGAGGTCGGCAAGAAGTACACCGGTACTGTCAAGTCCCTCACCTCCTACGGCGCCTTTGTGGACATCGGCGGCGTGGACGGCATGGTCCATGTTTCCGAGCTCAGCTGGCAGCGGATCAAGAACCCCGCTGAGGTGGTCAAGGTCGGCGACGTGATCGACGTCTATGTCATCGCCCTGGATCCCGAAAAGAAGAAGATCTCTCTGGGCTACAAGACCGAGGAGATGAACCCCTGGAACCAGTTCACTGCCAAGTACAGCGTGGGCGACGTGGCCCCCGTCAAGATCGTCAAGATGATGACCTTCGGCGCCTTTGCAGAGATCGTTCCCGGTGTGGACGGCCTGATCCACATCTCCCAGATCGCCAACCGCCGGATCGGCAAGCCCGAGGATGTGCTCACCGTCGGCCAGGTGGTCGATGCCAAGATCATCGACGTGGACGCCGAGAACAAGCGCATCTCCCTGTCCATCCGCGCCCTGCTGGAGCCCACTGTGGAAGAGCAGGCTGCCGCCCTGGCAGAGGAAGCTGAATAATCAAGTACATGTCGCCGGGCTCTGCAGCACTGCCGCAGAGCCCGGTTTTTTTCCTCACGGCGGGAACCATTGTCCGGGTTCCTCGTCTTAACAGTATCAAGCTCCAAAAGGAGGAACAACCTATGAAACGTACTGCCATTGCGGCGCTGTTGCTGGTGCTGGTGCTGCTGGCCGCCTGCACGGCCCCTGCCGCCCCCGCGCAGCCCGCGCCTTCCACTCCCGCACCCCAGACACCGGACGCGACTGTGTCCGATACGCCTGCGGTCAACGATCCCAATGCCGACTCCCAGCCTGCCGCCGTGGCGGAGAAGCTGGCCCAGGGTGTGCATATTGAGCTCCCGCCCCTGGCCCAGGTGACCCCGGCAGAGAGCTACGAGCAGGTGCTTCGCCTGTTCCTGGATGCCAGTGACCGTACAGACGTGTACCGCACGCCCACCGCAGGGCTGGGCGACATGGACCTGGCCGAGGAGGCCGAGACTGAGGCTCCCGCTGCCGCCGAGGACAGCCTTGAGGGCACCGGCACCAACATCCAGGTGCCCGGCGTAGACGAGGCCGACGTGGTCAAGACCGACGGCAGCTGGATCTATGTGCTGGGGGAGTCCGGCCTGCAGATCTACTCCGCCGCCGGAGCGGACACCGCCCGGGTCTCTGTCACCGACCTGAACCTGCCCCGGGATGACAACCATTACAGCTATCTCCAGGATCTCTTTGTGGCGGAAAACCGGGTGGCCGTGCGCTACAATTCCGATACCTGGGGCACCGGGGAGGACGGCGGCTGGTTTGACTCTACCCAGTCCCACCTGGCCATCTATGACACCACCGACAAGGCCGCGCCCAAGCTCCTGGCAGATCTGGCCCAGGACGGTGACGGCAAGGATGCCCGGCTTCTGGACGGGGTGGTCTATTTGATCTCCACCCGCTATCTCTGGACGCTGGAGGAAGACAGCGCCGAGAGCGACTTTGTCCCCTGCGTGTATACCAACGACACTGCTGCTCCCCTGGCAGCGGAACGGCTGTTTCTCTGCCCCAACCCCTCCGCCACGGCCTTCACCGTGGTCAGCGCCATCCGGCTCTCCGACGGGGTCATGCTGGATTCCTGCGCCTTTACCGACGGCACGGATACCGTCTATATGGACGCTGACGCCCTCTATCTCACCCGGACCGCCTACAACGAGGGCGAAAGCGAGCCCTATACCGAGGCCCAGTACACCGTGGTGGATCACAGCCGCAGCACCGTTACCGAAATCAAGCGCCTGTCCGTGGCAGAGGGCAAGCTGGAGCTCACCGGCTCTGCCAGCGTCACCGGCAGCCTGCTGAACCAGTTCTCCATGGACGTACACAACGGGTATCTGCGCCTGGCCACCACCACCTATGACGACAGCTGGAGCGTCTACACCGATCCCACCTACGGCTGGGACAACTACATCTGGTACGACAACGCCCGGAACAACCGTGTCACCATCCTGGACAGCGACCTGAACCAGGTGGGCCTGCTGGATCAGCTGGTCCAGGACGAGTCCATCTACTCCGTCCGCTTCCTGGATGACGTGGCCTATGTGGTCACCTACGAGACCGTTGACCCGGTCTTCACCATTGACCTCTCCGATCCCGCCAATCCCACCCTGTGCAGCGCGCTGGAGGTGGCCGGCGTGTCCGACTATCTCCATCCCTATGGGGAGGGGTTGCTCTTCGGCTTCGGCCGGGCGGTGGATGAAAACGCGGTGTCCTCCGGCCTGCAGCTTTCCATGTTTGACGTCAGCGACCCGGCCAACGTGCACCTGGCCGGCCAGAGCAAGCTGGAAGAGCAGTACAGCGACGCGCTGTACAACCACAAGGCCATCCTGGTCAATCCCCAGCGGAACCTGATCGGCTTTGCCGTGGACGACTACTCCTACGAGGTGTACAGCTATGAAAACGGGCAGTTCACCTCCAAGGGCAGCTTCCAGGTGGACTATATGCCCTATGACGCCCGTGCCATGCTGGCAGGGGAGTACCTGTACATCTGCAGCGCCGATACGGTTTACGCGGTGGATCCCGACACCCTCCAGGTGCTGGCCACCGTCACCGAGGCAGTGGGGTAAGCAAATGGACCAGACACAAATTGATCGGATCAATCAGCTGGCCCGCAAGGCCAAGGCCGAGGGCCTGACCCCCGAGGAGGAGCAGGAGCGGGCGGTGCTCCGCCGTGCCTATGTAGACGCGATGAAGCGCAGCCTGACCCAGCACCTTGACAACACCTGGGTGGTGGACGAAAAGGGCAACAAGCGCAAGCTGACTCCCAAGAAGTAAACACAGGGCGCGCTGCAAAATGACGACTCATTTTGCAGCGCGCCCTGAACTTCTGTGCCGGCTCCGGGGAATCACTCCGGGCGGACTGTGATGCCGTCGTGTGCCTAGTATATGGTGATGGTGGTGCCTGGGGTGATGGCGGTGAGTATTTGCTCCAGGTCAGATTCTGCAATGGCGACGCAGCCGCTGGTAGGGCCGTCCGGGCTGGCCCAGCAGTGCAGAAAGATGGCGTTGCCGGCATAGGGGACACCCGCGGCGTTGTAGCCCAGATCCAGCAGGTAGTGGTAGCACGGGCCGAAGTCGATCAGATGCTCGTCCTCGCTGCGGTCGCCCTCCGGGTCGTCGGCGGCGGAGATCAGCCGGTTGTACCACAGACCGTTGGCTCCGGTGGCGCACCAGTACAGATCCTCGGTGATCCGGGTGTAGGGCAGTGCGCAGCCCGGGTCCTCCAGGATGCCGTAGGCCTGGCCCACCTGCCAGGTGCCCAGCGGGGTCTTGCCGTCCCCCTCCGCCTGTTTGCCGGCTCCGTTGCGGCCGATCACCGCCGGGCAGACCAGCAGGGGCACGTATCGGCCCTCCTGCACCTGGTAGAGGGTGAGCACTGCGTGCCAATCTCCGTCGTCGGCGGTTTTCACGCCGATTCGGTATTCCCCATTGCGCTGGGCAGAAACCGGCTGTCCAAAGAGAGTCTGCTCCACCTGATCCTGGGTCAGGATATTTTTGTAGCGCTTAAACTGGGCCAGATAGGCCTCCTGTTCCGCGGCCTGCCGGTCCAGGGCGGCCTGAATCGCGGCCTGCTGGTCTGCCGCCTGCGGATCGTCCCGGGGCAGGGGGGAGGCCGCAGTGCCCGGGGGCGAAACCGCTTGGGCTGCCAAAGCCCGATCCAGAGCCTGTCTGGTCTGAGCAAGCCGGCCCAGCAGCCACAGGGTGGCAGCCGCCAGGGCCAGTACCATTGCGCACAGGGCAATCAAGCAGCCCCTCCAATATTTCTGTGTCATCCGATCCGCCCCTTTGCCGGTGATTGTCAGCATCGAAGCCCGGCGGCTTGCAGCTGCTGTCCGGCTTGAGTATACCAGCAGAAGACGCAAGAATCAACTTGTTTTTTCGCTGGAAACCGGCTCTCCACGTGCGCCATCGCCCTGTCGGAGAAATTCTGCGGAAGTTTTTCAGTTTTTCTGAAATAGCACTTGACAATCCGGGAAAAATGTGTATAATAATATCTGCGCTTGCGAAATGTCAGAGATGAGCGCACGATAGCGGGTTTGTGTAATGGTAGCACACCGGACTCTGACTCCGTTTGTGAGGGTTCGAATCCTTCACCCGCTGCCAAGGAAAACAGGTCAATTTCTTCGGAAATGACCTGTTTTCCCTTTTTTGCAGCGTTTTGCGGGGTTTGTCCCTATTTTGGCCCGTTTTCGGGGCCAAAATGGATGAATATTTTTTGCCTGAAAATGTTGACCCTCTATTTGACCCTAAAACTTTTTCGGGGCACCTCTTCTGAGGCCTCCGCACAGGGCCGATCGGCCGTTTTTTTTTGCCGGATCGGAGGCCCCTTCTGCGGAGTGATCAGAGGCGTTTTCTGATCCGCGGTAGGTCGGGCAACAATCTTTTTTTCGGCTGAGAGGCCGATTTTTTTATTTTGGGTCTGCGGTCAAGAATTTGCGGCGGGATGGCTCAGCCGGAGCCTTTGTCCGTTCCGTCAGCGCCTTCTTCCGGCGCGGTGACGGTCAAGGCGCGGAGGAACTCCTCCATACGGGAGAAGCTTTCCTTCTTCATCCGGTCCGAGACGTGGCCGTAGACGTCCAGAGTGAAGGCCGCGGTGGCGTGACCCAGGTTGCCCTGGACTGTTTTGATGTCATCCCCGTTCTCCAGGGAGACCATCGCGTAGGTGTGCCGCAGGTCGTGGACCCGGGCCTCCGGGCAGCCGATCTCCTGGGCCAGCTTCTTGAAGTGGACGCGCATGGTACCGGGACTGATATACGAGCCCGTGATGGTCGTGAAGACCAGCCGGCACTTCGGCCGTGCCTCGTCCTTCCAGTCCTCCCAGCAACTGCCTGCGATCTTCTTGTATCGCTCCTGCATCTTCCGCTGCGCCTCAAGGACTTCCATGACGTATGGCGCGGGCATGATGGACCGTGCCCTGCTGTTCTTCGGAGAGGAAAAACAGATGCCGCCGTCCTTCAGGGGCCGCTTCAGCAGCTGCTTCTCGATCAGGATCGTCCCGCGCTTGAAGTTCACTCAGTCCCAGGTCAGACCGAGGGCCT
>DFIE01000080.1 GCA_002372735.1 Clostridiales bacterium UBA3705 | reverse complement strand
CCCGAGCCCGTCACGCCCAGCAGCACCTGCTCGGCCAGGCCGTACTCCACCCCTTGGGCCAGCTTTTCAATGGCCTGGGGCTGGTCCCCGGTGGGGGCGTAGGGGGCATGCAGTTGAAAGTCCATAGGATCTCCTTTGGGGCGCTCAGGCGCCGCCCATGAGTCGGTATTTCACCAGGGCCAGGGCCTCCCGCAGCACATAGGTGGGCTTGGAGTACCAGTTGCTCCGGGCGGCCAGTCCCCTGGCGTCCAGATGCAGCTCCTCGGCCATGATCAGGGCCCGGTGGATATGGAAGTCGTTGCTGATCAGGGCAACCGGGCCGGAGAGACCCTCCCGCTCCATCAGGGCCATGGAGAAGCGGAGATTTTCCAGGGTGATGTGGGACTGATCCTCCAGCCGCAGCCGGGCGGGATCGATGCCCAGCGCCACCAGACCCCGGCGCATGCACTCGGCCTCAGAGATCTCCTCCCCCGGGCCCGTACTGCCGGACAGGATGGCCACAGTCTCCGGGTTTTGGCGCAGATAGTCTGCCGCCGCCTGGATGCGGTATTGCAGCAGCAGCGACGGCTGGGTGCCCCGGACCTGGCAGCCCAGTACGATCACCGTGGGGCAGGGCACGTCGGGACTGGCCCCCATGTCGCCCATGACCCCCACACTGAGCACCGCCAGCCAGCCCAGGATTGCCAGCACGCCGGCCCCGGAGGCCAGCAGCAGCACCCGGCCCCAGAGCCGCCGCCAAAGTCTTTGCAGCAGGCGGATGCCCTCGGGCTGCCACAGGGCCCAGGCCATCAGCACCAGGCCCCCGGCCGTGCCCAGGGCATTGGCCAGGCCGAAGATCCCCCCCACAATGGGGCCCAGAAACACCAGCACCACCAGCACACCCAGCCAGAACAACCACCGGCGGGCCCTGGGCAGGGTCCGCCAGCGTTGGGCCAGGGTGCGGCGCAGGCCGCTCACAGGGCGTCCTCCCCGGCGGGCAGGTCCACCACCGTGGGGACCACCCCCAGGGCAGGCAGCAGCACGCCGGTGAGATCGGCCGTGGAAAAGGCCAGGGTGGAGGTGTTCAGGCAGGGGTGACAGCCCACCTCCGGCAGGGAGAGCACAGGCCGGTCAATCACCAGCCGGACCCGGTGGTCGGGGTCGTTCTTCAGCCCCAGCACGCTGAGGGAGCCCGGGGTGATGGCCAGCAGCCGTTCCATATCCCGGTCGGAGGCAAAGCTCAGCCGGGCGCAGCCCAGGGCCTTGGACAGGAACTTGGTCTTAAAGACCTTGTCCCCCTCCATCATCAGCAGGTAGAAATCGGTCTGCTGCCGGTTGGTCAGCAGCAGATTTTTGCAGATGGGGCAGCCCAGCTCCTGCTCGATGGACCTGCACAGCTCCATGGTGGCAGCCGGGGCGTGGTCCACCCGGCGGTAAGCAATGCCCAGCCGGGCAAGCAGGTCGTAGCAGGCCTGTTTGATCTCAATATCCGTAGGGGTGCAGGTCATCGGCGGTGATCTCTCCTTCATAGGGGTTGTATTTTTCGGTGATCAGCTCTGCGGCAGCCTGGCGCCACTCCACGTAGTAGGAGCCGCCGTTGACCGTGGTGGGCTCGCCGGGCAGGGTGTCGCTCTCCAGCCGGTCGGTGCCGCAGTGGGCCACGGCCTTCATGATCCAGGACAGGTTCCGCCAGCTGAGATCGGTGGTGGTGTTGCGCATCACCAGGGCCAGGGCAAAGGGGGCCTTGTAGAGCTTCCAGGGGGTGGCCCACTGCTTCATGGCCTGGCCCAGGAAGTCCCGCTGGACCTGGATCCGGTCCAGATCCGCCATGGTGTAGCCGGAGCGGTACCGCACCAGCCACATGGCCTCCTGGCCGTTCAGCTTCTGGCTGCCGGCCTTCAGGTCAATAAACAGGTCCTGGCTGGGGTCGTTGTAGTACATATCCATGGGCACGTCGTAGCGCACGCCGCCCATGAGATTTACCAGGTCTACAAAGCAGTCCAGGTTGATGAGCATATAGCCGTCCGGGCGGTAGCCCACCAGGTCCTCCACATAGCCCATGAGCACGTCCATGCCCTCCTCCCCGGCGCCGTTGGCTCCGTAGGCGCCGTTGAGCTTGGGCACGGCGCTGGTGCGGTTGACCATGGTGTCACGGGGCAGGCTGAGCAGCCGCAGCTGCTTGCCCGGCCGGTCAATGTACAGCAGCATCATGGTGTCGGTCCGGGTGCCCTCGGCGTCGGTGCCGCACAGCAGCACCGTGCAGACCCCATCCTTCCGCACGCCGGCAGGCCGGTCGGTCTCGGGCATCTTGGCAAGGAGCAGGATCCCCGCCGTGCACAGCACCAGCACCGCCAGCAGGGCCGCCAGCAGCCGCACCAGCACGCCGAAAAAGCCCACTCTGCGCCGGGGCCGGGTCTTCCCGGCCGGGGCTGCCGCCCGGGCCCGGGGCGCGGGGCGGGCCGGCCGCCGGGCAGGGGCCGCCCCAGGGGCGGGGCGGACCGGCCGCCGGGCAGGGGACGCCCCGGGGGCCGCCGACCCGCTCTCGTGGAGGCGGCGCATATTCTCTACGCTGAACTCCGGCTGCTCGTCTCTGGGCTGGGGCCTGGCCGGTGCGGCGGCAGGGGCCGCCCCGGGGGCGTCGGGATAGACGTCGTCAAAGTTGAAGTTGTAGTCGTCCCAGTTGATCTCCCCGCCGGACTGCTCCCGGCCCGGATAGGGGTCCCGGGCGGGCAGGCTGCCGGCAGCCCGGGCGCCGTAGACCTGTGCGGCACGGGCCGGTTCCCGCTCCGGGCCCGCGGCCCGGGCCGCTCTGCCCTCTGCCGGGGCCCTGGAGGGCCGGGGGGCGGCAGAGGCCGCCCGGGGCGCCCGGGCTGCAGGCTGGCCGGCGCGCCGGGCATCCCGCTTTTCAAAGGCCTCGTCAATGGGGCGGAAGAAATAATCGTTGTTGTCGTTGGCCATAGACTACTCCTGTTGGTTCACATGGTCGATAAAGCGCAGGAAGGCGGCCTGGCCCTCGGCGTTGCGCTTGTACACACCGGCGTGCTCCAGCACCTGGGAGAAGACCACGCCCACCTCCCGGCGGATGATCTCGCTGACGTTGTCGGGGGTGAAGGTGTACTTCTGCTGCAGGGCTCTGGCCCAGGGGGCGTGCTTTTCGGTGAGCTCGTCGTGCTCCAGGTCGCCGCCGCAGAGCAGCAGCTCCTCCACCCGGGCCAGCTCCCGCTTCAGTCTGGGCGGCAGCACCGCCAGGCCCATCACTTCGATCAGACCGATGTTCTCTTTTTTAATGTGGTGCAGCTCGGGATGGGGGTGGTACACACCCAGGGGCAACGCCTCGGTGGTGATGTTGTTGCGCAGCACCAGGTCCATCTCATAGTCGCTGCCCTGGCGGCGGGCAATGGGGGTGATGGTGTTGTGGGGGACGTCCTCGGTCTTGGCAAAGATGTAGGCGGACTCGTCGGTGTAGCCGCGCCAGGCCTTCAGGATCTTCCCTGCCAGCAGGGCCAGCCGGGCCTTGTCGGCGCAGCGCAGGCGGATCACGCTCATGGGCCAGCGGACGATGCCCGCCCGGACGTCCTCAAAGCCGGCAAAGGTCAGCTCCCGCTCCACGGGGGCGGTGGCCATGGCAAAGGTGTACCGGCCGCCCTGGAAGTGGGCGTGGGTGAAGATGCTGCCGCCCACAATGGGCAGGTCTGCGTTGGAGCCCATAAAGTAGTGGGGGAAGAGGGTGACAAAGTCCAGCAGCTGGCGGATGGCGTGGTCGTCGATCTTCATGGGCGAGTGCTGCCCGCTGAAGGCGATGCAGTGCTCATTATAATAGACGTAGGGAGAATACTGGAGGAACCAGTCCTCCCCGTCCAGCACCATGGGGATGATCCGGTGGTTCTGCCGGGCGGGGTGGTTGAGCCGGCCGGCGTAGCCCTCGTTCTCCTTGCACAGCAGGCACAGGGGATAGCCGGTCTTGGGGGCGGCCTTCATGGCGGCAAGGGAGGTGGTGGCCTTTTCGGGCTTGGTGAGATTCACGGTGATGTCCAGCAGGCCGTATTCGGTCTCCGCCTTCCAGCACAGGTTGCGGCGGATCCGGTCCCAGCGGATGTAGTTGGTGGCCCCGCTGAGCTTGTAGTAGTAGTCGGTGGCCTGCTCGGGGTCGGCGTCATACAGGGCGCGGAACTTGGCCCGGACCTGGGAGGGTCTGGGGGTGAGGCAGCCCATGAGCTCGGTGTCGAACAGGTCCCGGGTGGTGGGATCGTCCTCTACCAGGCCGTTTTGGCAGGCGTAGTCGGTGAGCACCTGCAGCGTCTCGGGCAGATCCCAGTCGGGGATCCGGTCCGGGGCCTCGTACAGGTCCAGCTTCAGCCGGGAGAGCAGGCTGTTGACTGCAAAGAGTTCATCCTCGGCCTCGATCAGGTGGTTGGATACGGCGTAACGGACCAGGTTTGCAATTGCTTCATAGATCATAATAGCACCTCTTCATTCTGTCTGGAAAGTGGCGGAAGGTTGGACACACTGGTATAAACCTGCGCGGAGAACCGGCTCCAGGGCTCCGGCAGGGTGGGCTTGGCGTAGAAGGACATCCGCCTGCCGGTCTGGGGGTGGACAAACTCCAGGGTACAGGACCACAGGGCGATGGGCCCGCCGGTGTTCCGGCTGCCGTAGCGCACGTCCCCCCACAGGGGCAGACCCCTGGCGGCCAGCTGGGCCCGGATCTGGTGGGTGCGGCCGGTATAAAGCCGGATGCGCAGCAGGCTGAGCTGCGCCTCGGGCAGGCTTTGCAGCACCCGGTAGCTCAGGGCCGCGGGCCGGACCCCCTTGCGCTGTCTTTGGACCACAAAGGTCTTGTTGGTGTTCCGGTCGTGAAACAGCAGGTCCTCCAGCACGGCGGATTCCTGGGCCGGGATGCCCTGGGTGACGGCGTAGTACTCTTTGGTCACGTCCCGGTCCCGGATCTGCCCGGTAAGGGACGCTGCCGCCTGGGCGCTCAGGGCCAGCACCATGAGCCCGCCCACGTCCCGGTCCAGCCGGTGGACGGTGCGGACCTGGCCCTCCAGGCCCTTGGCCTGCAGATAAGACGCTGCCAGCGCCGGAAGGTTCCGCCCGGCGCCGGGCTCGGAGAGCACCCCCGGGGGCTTGAGACAGACCATCACCGCCTGGTCACGGTAGAGCACCTGCAAAGAAGTCTCCTCCACGGCGGCACCTCCTTTCGGCGAAAATCGCTCTGCGCCTAGTATAGCAAACCCCAGGGCAAACAGCAAGCCCCAATGCCGGAATTTAACGGAAAATTCACCCCTGTTCCGGCCCGGCGATTGACAAACGCACCCGGGCAGGGTATAATTTGAGCCGAATTCATCTCTCACTCCCCGGGCCCTGCCGGCATAGGATGGGCCGTGGAGGTGAGACAATGCTGGGAAAGCTTTTGCTCTGCGCCGTGCTCAGCGCGGCGCTGCTGTGGGCCCTGGCTGCGGCGCTGGTGTATCCCCTACAGCGCGGGGCGCTGACCCCCGTGCTTTGGGACAGGGGCAGCGGCCCCCGGCTGGAGGCCGGCTGCAGAGCCTGGCGCCTGCTGCGCCGCATGGGCCTGGCAGAGGGCGACGCGGTGCTGGTCACCGACGACCTGGACCCCGCCGGCCTGGCCCTGGCCCAGGCCCTGGCCCGGGCTGACGACGGCGTCCGGCTGTGCCGGGCCCAGTCCCTTTTTCAGATTTTGCAAAACGGAGAGTGACACATGCAACCTGAACAGGAGCTGCTCCGGGGCAGCGTGGCCGCGGTGGTCTATCAGAACCCGGA
Organism: Clostridiales bacterium UBA3705; assembly: GCA_002372735.1. Next base: position 5,062 of record DFIE01000080.1, on the reverse strand, counting down.
AAACGGCTACACCGTGCTCCGCCTGGCCTGCGAGGACGGGCAGACCGTCACTGTGGTGGGGATCATCCCCGTGCTCAGCGTGGGCGAGCGGCTGATGGTCACCGGCCACTGGGTCAGCCACAGCACCTACGGCAAGCAGCTGGAGGCGGAGTATCTGGAGCGGCTCATGCCCGAAACCCGGCAGGAGATCCTGGCCTACCTGTCCTCCAGGGCGGTGAAGGGCGTGGGCGCCAAGCTGGCCGCCCGGATCGTGGAGCGCTTTGGGGAAAACAGCCTGGAGATTCTGGAAAACCAGCCCGAGGAGCTGGCCAAAATCTCCGGCATCTCCCACGACAAGGCCATGGCCATTCACGAAAGCTTTGTGCGCCAGGTGGGCGTGCGGCGGGTGGTGGAGTTCCTCACCCGCCACGGGCTGCCCGGTGAGCTGGCCGTGCGGGTGTACCGGGCCTATGGCGAGCTGTCGCTGGAGGCCCTGCGGGACGACCCCTATCTGCTCACCGGCGCCTTCTTTGACGCCCCCTTTGCCGCGGTGGACGCCTTTGCCCTGGACTGCGGGGTGGAGGCCGACGACGAGCGCCGGGTGGAGGCCGGCATCCTGTTTGAGCTGACCTACAATCTCCAGCTGGGCCACACCTTTCTGCCCCTGGACAAGCTGATTGCAGCCACGGCCCAGTTTTTGGGCCTGGACACCCAAACCATCACCGCCGGCGCCCAGCGGCTGACCGAGCAGGGCCGGATGGAGTGCGAGCAGATCGCCAATCTCACCGCCGCCTACCTGCCGGACTACAGCCAGGCGGAGCGGTATCTCACCCACCGGCTCAGCGCCATGGCGGCAGCCGGGGTGGACTGCCCCGCCGGGGTGGAGGCGGAGATCGACCGGGTGGAGGCCCGGTGCGGCATCCAATACGCCCAGCTCCAGCGGCGGGCCATCCGGGCCGCGGCGGAGCACGGCGTGGTCATCGTCACCGGGGGCCCCGGCACCGGCAAAACCACCACCCTGGCAGGGATCATCCAGCTGTTTGAGTCTATGGGGCTGAAAACCCTCCTCTCCGCCCCCACGGGCCGGGCGGCCAAGCGCCTGTCTGAGCTCACCGGCCGGGACGCCAGCACCATCCACCGGCTGCTGGAGGTGGACATCGCCCCGGACACCGGGCTTATGACCTTCCTCCACGACGAGAGCAGTCCCCTGCGCTGCGACGCGGTGATTGTGGACGAGACCTCCATGGTGGATCTGCTGCTGATGCACGCCCTGGTCTGCGCCCTGCCCCCCCGGTGCCGGCTGGTGCTGGTGGGCGACCCGGACCAGCTGCCCTCGGTGGGCGCGGGGAACCTGTTCTCCGACCTGATCCGCTGCGGCAAAATCCCCACCGTGCGGCTGACGGAGATCTTCCGCCAGGCCCGGGAGAGTCTGATCGTCATGAACGCCCACGCGGTGAACCACGGGCAGATGCCCGTGCTGGACCGGGTGGACAAGGACTTCTTCTTTCTGCGCCGGCGCAGCCCCGAGTCTGTGGCCCAGACCGTGACCGAGCTGTGCAGCCGACGCCTGCCCCAGAGCATGGGCATTGACCCCACGGACATCCAGGTCCTCTCCCCCACCAAAAAGGGCGAGGCCGGCACCTTTGCCCTGAACAAGCTGCTCCAGCAGGCCCTGAACCCCCCGGCCCAGGGCAAGCCGGAAAAGGCCTTCGGCCCCTACGTCTTCCGCCTGGGCGACCGGGTGATGCAGGTGCGCAACAACTACGACATGATTTGGAAGCGGGTGGACGGCCCGGGGCTGGGCTCCGGCATCTTCAACGGGGACATCGGGGTGATCCGGGCCGTGGACCACGAGCAGGAGACCCTGACCATCCGCTTTGACGACCGGGAGGCCGAGTATCCCTTTGAGCTGCTGGGCGAGCTGGAGCCCGCCTATGCCATGACCGTCCACAAGAGCCAGGGCAGCGAGTACCGGGCCGTGGTGCTCTGCGCCTGGCGGGGCTCCCCCTATCTGCTCACCCGGGGGATCCTCTACACCGCCATCACCCGGGCCCGGGATCTGCTGGTGGTGGTGGGGGACCCGGAGGTCCTGGCCGCCATGGTGGCCAACGACCGGCAGCAAAAGCGCTACAGCGGCCTGTGCTGGCGTCTGCGCCGGGCCGACCTGCCGGCGCAGACGGGAATGTCTTGATTCATGGGAGAAAATATGGTACAATCCAATTGGCGCACGCCCCTGACCTGGCTGGCGGAGCTGGTGTATCCCCCCAGGTGCCTGGTCTGCGGGGCGATCCTGGACCGGGGCGCTGTAGAGATCTGCCCCCGGTGCCGGGCGGCCCTGCCCAAGCTGGCAGACCGGGTGACCAAAGAATCCGGCGTGCCGGTGTGCATCTCCGCCTGGTCCTACGAGGGGGAGCTGCGGCAGGCCATCCTGCGCTATAAATTCGGCGGCGAGCAGAGCTCTGCCCCGGCCCTGGCCGGGCTGCTGGTCCAGGCCCTGCAGGAGGAGCTGCCCGCCCTGCCCTACGCCCCCCAGGCGGTCACCTGGGTGCCATTGAGCCCCAAGCGCCTGCGCCAGCGGGGCTATGACCAGGCCCTGCTGCTGGCAAAGCAGGTGGCCGGGCAGCTGCAGCTGCCCCTGGTCCGCGGTCTGGACCGGGTGCGGCACACCGGACGGCAGTCCTCCATGCACACCCTGGCCCAGCGGCGGGAAAACATCGCCGGGGCCTTTCGCCCCCGGCAGGAGGCCGGGCTGCAGGGGCTGCGGGTGCTGCTGATTGACGATATTCTGACCACCGGCGCCACCCTGGCCGAGGCGGCCAAAGCCCTGAAGCAGGGCGGGGCCTCCAGGGTGGTGGCCGCAACACTGGCGAAAACGCCGCGAAACAGGTGATATTATGTCTATTTTATCCAGAGATCTGGGCATCGATCTGGGCACGGCCAACGTGGTCATCTATGCCGAGGGCAAGGGCATCGTCCTGCGGGAGCCCGCAGTGGTGGCCGTGGACAAGAACACCGGCAAGGTGCTCAAGGTGGGCTCCGCCGCCCGGAATATGCTGGGCCGGACCCCGGGCAATGTGGTGGCCATGCGTCCCATGAAGGACGGGGTGGTCTCCGACTACGAGCTGACCGAGCGGATGCTCACCGAGTTCTTCCGGAAGATTTTTAAATACTCCTTTGTAAAGCCCCGGGTGATCATTGCGGTGCCCAGCGGCATCACCAGCATTGAGGAGCGGGCCGTGGTGCAGATTGCCATGGAGGCCGGCGCCCGCCGGGTCTATCTGACCCAGGAGCCCCTGGCCGCCGCCCTGGGCGCCAACCTGAGCTTTGCCGGCCCCGACGGCCACATGGTGGTGGACATCGGCGGCGGCACCACAGACATCGGGGTGCTGTCTATGAACGGGCTGGCCAACGCCTCCTCCATCAAGGTGGCGGGAGACACCTTTGACGACGCCATCATCCGGTATCTGCGCAAAAAGCACGGCATCCTGGTGGGCCAGAACACCGCCGAGGAGATCAAGATCACCGTGGGCTCCGTGTATCAGCGGGAGGAGTCTGTGACCACCCAGGCCAAGGGCCGGGATTTCAAAACCGGTTTGGCCAAGGACATTGAGGTCACCTCTGAGGATATGCTGGAGGCCCTGCGCCGCCCCGCAAGGCAGATCACCGACGAGATCCTCTCCGTGCTGGAGCAGACCTCCCCCGAGCTGGTAGCGGACATTGCCCGCAACGGCATTGTGCTGACCGGCGGCGCCGGCCAGATCTGGGGCATGGACAAGCTGATCACCGAGCGCACGGGCATGCGCTGCACCGTGGCCGACGACGCGGACTCCTGCGTGGCCTACGGCTGCGGCAAGAGTCTGAGCTGGATCAACCACATGCAGGAGGGCCCCATCAACATTGCCCGCCGCCGCCTGCTGCGGGAGTAACCCGGCGCCCCACGCAAAGCATCCCGGTCGGAACCCCCGACCGGGATGCTTTTTTGCACTTTTTCACTTTTGCGGGGCAGCGCGTGGGGACCCGGCAGCTTGGTGGGCCCGGACAGGAGCGGGGAACCCTGCCGGGCCTGTGCTGTGCGTCGAGGCAGCTGCACCGGATTGCGAAAATCGAACATTTCTCACCGGAAATCCGTGCAGTTACAGTGAAAACAGCTTGAAAATCAAACTATTTGTGGCTGTGGACCAAAGAACCATCCCCTGGGCCATGTCTAACAGGGCTCACTTTTGTGCGCCGTTTTCCGCTATCTTGGACAGTTTATTTTCGCATTAACCGTCCCCTGGACCAGAATCGTACAGTCCCCTTAAACCATCCCCTGGTCCATTGTCTATAACAGTTTTTTCCAATTTTCTATTCCAACAGCTTCCTTCCCATCCAACATTCAGAACGAAATTAAACCAATAGTATTCATCATCCGGATAAGGGACCAAATCTGGGCCCGGCCGGTTCTCCAACCAGGTAATATTCTCTTTTGGGATGCTCCTTGCAGAGGTTGTAAGCAGAGCGTAATAATCTCGATGACACCCTGCAATGGCCGGTAGAATCGGCGTGTTGTATACCTCTTCCAGATTCAGAGGTACATGATCCCCAACCCAAGAATATATCTGCACGACTGGTATGATATGACCTGGATAGAAAAAAGTTTCTGATATCTTTCGAAACACAATATATTTCCCGAAATATCCCGTCTGCTTGCTGTACTCTCCGCTAAACTGATAAGCAAATACATCGCCCAACGCCCATTTGCATTGATACAGCCTATACTTGGAAACCTTCTTTTCCGGCGGCTGTGATCGACTTAGCTTTTCCTCTAATGCATCCAAAGTTGCTATCCATTTTGAAACTATTTTTTCGCCAGAATCTTGCCAGCGCTCCAGCTCTTCTGTTCGGTTTTTCAGACAACGAAGTGCATTTTCTTTCACTTCAGGCAAGAGGCGACCATAATTCCATTGGGTATCCGCTAAAGCATACCAAAACAGAGGCGCCTCTTCGGGATTGTTTAGCATGTTTTTATTGTTTTCAATAAGCTGATCGGTTGCAGCATCATTCGTATTGCCGGAACGCAGCAGATGCAAATAATCTCCACGTA
>DFIE01000051.1 GCA_002372735.1 Clostridiales bacterium UBA3705 | reverse complement strand
TGTGGGCATCCGCCCCTACGGTGGGAACGTGCGCATCCCGTCACCCCGGTGCGTATCGTGCAGGCTTCTGCCCACCACAAAAAACCGTTCCACCGCGGTGGCGCGGGGGAACGGTTTTTCCAGTTACACAATCACAACAGCTTGGCCCTTACAGGGGCTTTTGCTTGATTTTGGCCCAGGGTCTGGGATACTGGGCCGGGGTGGGGCGCACCTTGCGGATCACCAGCACCCGGTGGTCCGCCCCGCCGATGGCAAAGTGGGCGGTGCGCTGGCACTCGCCGCCCAGCAGCCGGATGGCCCGGCGGGCTTCGTCCAGCTCCTGGTCGCCCATGGCCCCCTTCATGGCCATAAAGCAGCCCCCCACCGCCACGTAGGGCAGGCACAGCTCGCACAGCAGCTGCAGCCGGGCCACCGCCCGGGAGGTCACCACGTCGTAGCCCTCCCGCCGGCCCCGGATCAGCTCCTCCGCCCGGCCGGGCAAACACGCCGCCCGGATGCCCAAGGCCGGCAGGGCCTCCTGCTCCAGCCAGGTCATCCGCTTTTGCAGGCTGTCCAGCAGGGTCAGCTCCAGCCCGGGCTCGGCCAGCTTCAGCGGCACCCCGGGAAAGCCCGCCCCGGTGCCCACGTCCAGCACCCGCTTGCCCGCCAGGGGCTCCAGGGTCAGCAGGGTCAGGCTGTCCAGCAGATGGAGCTCCGCCACCTGGTCCGGCGCGGTGATGGCGGTGAGATTCATCACCCGGTTTTTCTCAATCACGGCTTGGCCGAAATCCGCCAGCCGGTCCACCACCGGCGGCGCCAGGTCCAGCCCCAGCCGGTCCAGCCCGGCCTGCAGCGCAGCTTTCATGGGCGCAGCTCCCTTCCTTGCTCAGATTGCCCCCAGTATACCACAAATCCCCCGGCTTTGCAATCCTTGGGGAAAAATCGGCAAAAATCCCGCCGGTTCCCCCTTGCAATTCCCGCCGGGCTCGGGTATAGTATGGGGGACGTCATTCCTTCATGCACGGAGAAACCTTATGAGTAAATCAAAGCTGAAAATCGGTCTGGAGCTGTTCTGGATCTTTCTGAAAATCGGCTGCTTCACCTTCGGCAGCGGCTGGAGCGTCCTGGCCCAACTGGAGCAGGAGTTTGTGGACAAGCGCAAGGCCATCACCAAGTCCGACCTGCTGGAGCTGACCACCGTGGGCAAATCGGTGCCCGGCATTATGATCACCAACATCTGTATGCTCTTCGGCTATCAGATGGGCGGCTGGTTCGGCGGCGTGTGCGCCGTGGTGGGGCTGACGGTGCCGGCGGTGTTCATCCTCACGGCGGTGACCTTCTTCTACGACGCGGTGAAGGGCAACCCCTGGTTCGGCTACGCCATGCGGGGCATCGGCGGGGCGGTGGTGGCCATCATCTCCGGCGCGGCGGTGTCGCTGGGCAAGGAGGCCCTGCGCCGGTGGAGCGCGGTGCTGATCTGCGCCGCGGCCTTTCTGCTGGGCCTGCTCACCGATATCAGCAACATCGCCCTGATCCTCATCGGCGTGGTTGGGGCCCTGTGCTGGTACGGGGTCAGGCTGGGCCTGGAAAAGAAGAAGGGGGGCGACGGCAAATGATCTACCTGGAGCTGTTCCTCTCCTTTGTGAAAATCGGCTTTACCAGCTTCGGCGGTATGTCCATGGTCCCGGTGATCATGGAGGAGATGGGCCGCCACGGCTGGATGAGCGCCGGGGATATCTCCAACCTCATCGCCATTGCCGAAATGACCCCGGGCTCTTTGGGGGTCAACTGCGCCACCTTTGCCGGCACCCAGACCGCAGGCTTCCTGGGCGGGCTGGCGGCGGTGACCGGGGTGCTCACCCCGGCCTTCACCCTGACCCTGGCGGTGGCGGTGTTCTTTGCCAGGTTCCGCACCAGCGGGGTGATGAAGGCGGTGCTCACCGTGGTCAAGCCCATCTGCATCGGCATGATCCTGCTGGTCATCCTCACCCTGGGGGAGGGGAGCTTCTTCCCCCAGGGCCGGTTCGACTATGTGGCGGCGCTCATTGCGGTGGTGTGCTTTGTGCTCATCCGCTGGAAAAAGGTCTCCGTCCCCCTGCTCATCGGCCTGTCCGCGGCCATGGGCATTGTGTGCTACGGCCTGCTGGGCCTGGGCTGAAAAAATCGGTGCGCTGCAGAATTTGCAGCGCACCGATTTTTTTATTTTATTGCAGCGTGCGGATCAGATACTCCAGATATGCGGCGCACAGCGCCTGCCGGGGGGTGTTGGACAGCACGCCCAGGTAGGCCCCGTCGTCCAGCCCCAGCCGGTCATAGCCCGGCAGGGCGGACAGGTCCAGGGCGTTCACCGCCGGGGCGGTGACCACCTCGTGGGTCTGGGCCTCTCCCAGCTGGTACTCGATGCCGTTGTCCTCCAGGACCACCTGGTTTTCAGCCAGATACGTCCCGTCCCGGACCAGGGGCTCCAGCTCCAGCAGCCAGCCCTGGGCGGAGATCAGGTCGTAGGCCTGGCGGCTCATCAGCACCAGGTCCAGCTGCTGCTGCTCCACCGCGCCCATCAGCTTGATCCTGGAGGCGTACACCAGCCGGTGGGCGTCGGCCTCGGCGTCCTCGGCCAGGTACAGCCCCCGCAGCAGGCTGATCTCCTGCCGGTCGGGATCCATCCCCTGCCCGGCCAGGAAGTCGGCGGTCATCAGGGTCTCCGCCTCCGGCCCGGGCTCTACGTTCACCAGGGCCATGGTCAGCACCGGGGTCTTGGCGGTGAGCTTGCGCCACACCGTGCCGCCCACCAGCACCAGGGTGACCAGGGTGATCAGAATGGGCCACTTATAATAGATGTAAATGTGCTCCAGCTTTTTGGAAGCGGGCAACTGCCGGAATTGGGCTTTGGCAGCTGCCCGCTCTTCTTTGGTGCCTGTCATGGGGCGTCCTCCCCGTCGTCGTCTTCTTCGTCCTCGGTCTCCGGGTCGTTCCGGGCGGTGCCGTCGCCGGTGCAGGCGTCAATCACCCGCCACAGCAGCAGGGAGCAGAGAAAGGCGCTCAGCCCCTCGCCTGCCATGATCAGGGGGGCAAAGAACCGCACCGTCACAAAGAAGATGGCAAAGTGGATGACAAACATACAGATGGTGCAGAACAGATAGTGGGTGCCGATCATAAGGGCGTTTTTCAGCATGGCCCGGTTGCTGTTCTGCACGCTGGCCGTCAGGGGAAAGACGTACAGCAGCACAATCACGTAGATCACCGCGGCGGCAAACACCACCGCCAGCAGCAGGGTCCACATCACGGCCATGGGCCCCTGGGCGGTCTGCCGCAGGTGCCAGAGCACGTAGACGTCCGCCCCCAAAAACAGCCCCAGGCCCAGCATGATCAGCCACAGCACCGTGGCCTGCTTGAAATCCCGGCGGAAGGCCCGGAAGAACATGGCGGTGACGTTGCCCTCCTCCCCCCGGGCCATGGCCAGGGTCACATAGTACAGGGCGGAGGTGGCGGCGCCCAGGGTGACAATGGGGATGGAGCAGACCATCCACAGGATGTTCAGCCAGCTGCTGTAGACCAGCTTCAGCATCCACTGGCTGAATTTGCTGTCGTAAGAGAAGAATTTCATACCGATCCCACCTTATATATAATAGGTATCCGCCTGCCGGACGTCTCCGGTGGATTCCCGGAGGATCAGCTCCGTCTCGGTGTAGAGCTTGCGGTAGTCCAGGGAGGGCTCTTCCATCCGGGACAGCAGCAGCTGGACGGCGGAGTAGGCCATGATCTGGGTGTGGATGTGCACCGTGGTGATGGCGGGCACCGCCATCCGGGACTCCGGCGCGTCGTCAAAGCCGCTGAGCATCACGTCCTCGGGGACGCTTTTGCCCAGCTTGCGCAGGATCTGCAGGGCGTCATAGGCGATAAAGTCGTTGGCGCAGACGAACAGATCGGGCAGCTCCTCCAGCTTGCTCAGGGCGGGGTAGAGATCCAGCACGTGGATGGCCCGCAGGATAAACCGTTCGTCCACGGGTGCACCGGCCAGCAGCATGGCCCCGCGGTAGGCCATATACCGCTCGTGGAAGGACTGGCAGTGGTCCGGGTCGCCCAAAAAGCCGATCCGGCGCTTGCCCCGGCGGAGCATCCCGCTGACCAGGCGGCTGATCTCGCAGTAGCTGTCCATGTAGAGCTGATCCGCCGGCAGGGAGCGGCCGTCCGAGCGCACGGGCCCGTCCACAAACAGAATGGGCAGCCCCAGGTCGCAGAGCATATTGTCGTAGTCCCAGTCGAACATCTCAATGCAGATGATGCCCCGGGTCTGCTCCGGCAGGAAGGTGAAGGGCAGGCTCCGGCTGCGCAGGTCCTCCTTGCTCACATGGTGGGTGTTCAGCCGGTAGCCCAGCTGGCTCAGCTCGTGCTGGAGCCGGTCCAGCATGGTGGTGGCAAAGTGGGAGCCGCCAAAGTAAAAGGTGGTCAGCAGGGCGATCTCTCCCCGCTGGGCGGGGGCCGCGTTGGGCTGGGCGGATTCCGCCGCCCGGTACAGAGACTGGACGTAGGAGAACTGCTTGTAGCCCATCTCCACCGCCTTTTGCAGAATCTTCTCCCGGGTGACGTCCGCCAGCCCGTCGGCGTTGTTGATGGCCTTGGAAACGGTGTTGCGGGAGACGCCCAGGGCGTCGGCGATATCCTGGATGGTGACCTTCTTGGACATGGGGGCCGCTCCTTCCCACGTTTCGCGAAACGTTATTCTAGTTTTTCACACGTATAGGATAGCATAAAAGAGTGCAAATGTCAACACAGAAACCGGGCACCCCCGGGGAATAATGTCATTTTTCACATATGAAGGGGGGCACAGTTGTGCATAACGATAAAAAATGTGCATTTGCACGATTCCTGGTTGACAATTTTCTGTTTTAATGCTACGATTGCCATGCCAGTTTCCCTGAAAATCGTGCAAATGCACACATCTGGCGGTGGGCACTTGTGCGAAATCACGAACGAAACAATGAAAGAAAAGGAGGAGTTCGATGAAAAAAACCTCAACGCCAGCGTCCCACGGGGGAGGAAGCTCCAAGCTGCATAACACCAGAATTTACATGCAGCAGCATTGGCAGCTGTACGTCATCTTTATGATGCCGGCTTTCCTGCTGACGGTCATCTTCCGCTACATCCCCATGGGCGGCATTGCGATGGCCTTCACGGAGTACAATCCCATCCGGGGCATCCTGCACAGCGAGTGGGTCGGCTTCGATCACTTCAAGCGCTTCCTGTCGTCGCCCGACTTCCTGCGCTACCTGATGAACACGCTGAAGCTCAGCGTGTACGGCCTGCTGTGGGGGTTCCCCATCCCGATTCTGCTCGCGTTCCTGCTCAACCGCATTCTCAGCAAGAAGACCAAGCAAAAGATTCAGCTGGTGCTGTACATGCCGAACTTCATTTCGGTCATCGTGCTTTGCGGTATCGTCCGCATCCTGCTGTCCCCCACCGGTATGCTGAACGCTCTGCTTGGCACCAGCACCAACTTCATGACCGAGCCCGGTGCCTTCCGCACGATTTACATCGCGTCGGGCATCTGGCAGGGCGCAGGCTGGGCCTCCATCATTTACACCGCGGCCCTGTCCAACGCCAGCAAGGAGCTGAAGGAAGCGGCGGTCATTGACGGCGCCAACATTATCCAGCAGATCAAGGCTGTGGAATGGCCCGCCATCAAGGACACCGTGCTCATCCAGTTCATCATGAGCGTCGGTAACATCATGAGCGTCGGCTTTGAAAAGGCCTACGCCCTGCAGACCGACATGAACATGGAGACCTCCGAAATCATCTCCACCTATGTGTACAAAAAAGGCCTGCTGGACGGCGACTACGGCTTCTCTACGGCTGTGGGCCTGTTCAACACTGTCATCAACATCATCCTCCTGATCTCCATGAACACGATCGTCAAGAAGATGAACGAAGGCAAGGGCATTTGAGAGAGAGGAGGAGACAAATGACACAGCGAAAGAAAAAAAGCGAGTTTGCCAAGCTCCCCGCGGGAGATAAGGTACTGCTCATCATCGGCTACGTGCTGTTGGGCCTGTTTGTGGTGGCCATCATCTTCCCCATGGTGTACATCATCCTGGCCTCCTTCATCGACCCCATCACCCTGCAGAACCAAGGCCTGACCTTTGACTTCACCAAGTGGACCACCACCGCGTACGCCCGCGTGCTGGAGAACAGCCAGATCTGGGTCGGCTTTGGCAACGCCATTCTCTACTCGGTGCTGTTCACGATCATCTCTGTGGTTGTGACGCTGCTGGCGGCCTACCCCATGTCCCGTGCGGACTTCAAGGGCAAGGGCTTCT
>DFIE01000085.1 GCA_002372735.1 Clostridiales bacterium UBA3705 | reverse complement strand
ACGCCATCTGGGAGAATATGCAGCGGATTTTGGACGAAGAGTTCAAGAAAAACGGCGTGGAGAACGTTTATATGCCCATGCTGATCCCCGAGAGCCTGCTGCAAAAGGAAAAGGATCACGTAGAGGGCTTCGCCCCCGAGTGCGCATGGGTCACCATGGGCGGCAACGAGAAGCTGGAAGAGCGCTACTGCATCCGCCCCACCTCTGAGACCCTTTTCTGTGAGCACTTTAAAAACGTGATCCAGTCCCACCGGGATCTGCCCATGAAATACAACCAGTGGTGCTCCGTGCTGCGCTGGGAGAAGACCTCCCGGCCCTTCCTGCGGCACCGGGAGTTCCTGTGGCAGGAGGGCCACACCATGCACGCCACCGCCCAGGAGGCCGAGGAGTTCACCCGCACCATGCTGAACGTCTACGCCGACTTCTGCGAAAACGTGCTGGCCATGCCTGTGACCCGGGGCCAGAAAACCGAAAAAGAAAAGTTCAACGGCGCCGAGGCCACCTACACCATCGAGTGCATGATGCACGACCGCAAGGCACTCCAGGCAGGCACCTCCCACTTCTTTGGCGACGGGTTTGCCAAGGCCTTTGACATCACCTTTGCCAACAAGGAGAACCAGCGGGTCAATCCCTTCCAGACCTCCTGGGGTGTGTCCACCCGTCTGATCGGCGGCATTATCATGACCCACGGCGACAACAACGGCCTGGTGCTGCCCCCCAAGGTGGCACCCATACAGGTGATTGTGGTGCCTGTGGCCCAGCATAAGCCCGGTGTAATCGAAGGCGCCACCGCGCTGAAGGACCGGCTGGTGGCAGCCGGCATCCGGGCCAAAATCGACACCTCTGACAACTCTCTGGGCTGGAAGTGCGCCCAGTATGAGATGAAGGGCGTGCCCCTGCGGCTGGAGATGGGCCCCAGAGACATGGAGAACGGCGCCTGCGTGCTGGTCCGCCGGGACAACGGAGAGAAGACCGTAGTCAAGGTGGAGGAGCTGGAGACCAAGGCGGCAGAGCTGCTGCAGGCAGTCCACGAGGGTCTGTTTGCCAAGGCAAAGCAGAATCTGGACGAGCATATTTACGAGGCCCACTCCCTGGCAGAGGCCAAGGCCCTGCAGGAGGCGCACGGCGGCTTTATCAAGACCATGTGGTGCGGCGACGAGGCCTGCGAGATCCGCATGAAGGAGGAAGCCGGTATGTCCTCCCGCTGCATGCCCTTTGCCCAGGAGCACCTGGACGACGTCTGCCCCGTTTGCGGGCGCAAGGCAGTGAAGTCCATCCTTTGGGGTGTGGCTTACTGATTCTTACAGCCAAAAAACGGCCCCCTGACCGATTTGGTCAGGGGGCCTTGTCTGCTGTTTAGGGGAGATTGTTCACCGGCACGGCGCGGTCAGTATCTTCAAAGAAGGCTCTGGCAGCGTTGCCGTAGATCACCATGGCCTTTACCAGGGGGATCAGAGATTGGTTGGTGCCCCGGTCACAGATGGTCTTGGCATAGGCGGCAATGCTGGTGGCATAGGAGTTGCTGACCACATTGCCCTGCTGGTCCTTGACCACAGCGGTGACAACAGACTGCATCTCTGCGGCATTCATGGCGCTGACGGTGACCAGATAGCCCACCTTGGCATTGTACAGGGGGCCGAACTGGCTGCCCGGCACAATCACGGTCTGAGTCTGGCCCTTCATATCCTCATAAGTGGCCTCCAGGGTCAGAGTCTCAAGGGCCTGACCGGCATCGGGCCGGACATAGAAGTTGATGCCCGTGCGGCCGGAGATATCCAGGCTGTAGTTGGTGATGGTCACGCTCTGGCCCTCCAGGGGGGTGATGACCTTTTCACCGGAGAGGGCAGCGTCACCCTGGGTGGCAATGGCGTCCAAGGCGGCGGTCCACTTCTCATCCGCCATGTGGGCAGTATTATAGCTGAAGTGGATCTGGGCCGCGGCGGCAAACTTGATCAGATCGGCGCAGACGGTACGGAGCTTCTCATTGGAGCTCTCGTTGCCGGCAATGTAGTAGCAGTAATCAATGGGATTGTATGTCCTCTCGGCCAGCTTTTCCTCAGTGCCGGCCTTGGTGCCGTAGAGCACTGCAGTCATCTCGTCGTTCAGGGCCATGGTGGGGATGTCTTCATAGTCAAACTGTACATAGGCTTCCTTGTACAGCTCTGCCAAGGGGCTGAGGGTACGGACATCGGCAGAATAGTCGCCGGTCTTCTTGTCCCATACCTGACGGGTCACCTCCAGGCGCAGGTCGGTGTAGTCCGCCACGGCATCAGCTGCAACCATATAGTTCAAACCGATTGCTCCATCCAGGGAGATGGTGTTCTTCAGCTCGATGGGCTTGGGCGGCTGCACCGGGGACAGGCCCAGGAACAGATCGTCAATGGTGCCCCAGCCGCCGGCGCCGAAGGTCAGGTGCAGACCCACGGTGATAGCCGTCTCCTCCGTAATGGTAAAGCTGACCTGGGGATTCTGCCATGCGGCCCAGCCCGCCAGGGCAAAGGCCTGCCGGCCCAGCTCGGTATCGCCGGCATTGACGTAGATGTACATATCCTCAGAGCCCTTGCTGTCGCCCTGGGTGTACAGGGAGAAGTCATAGGCGCCGGGCTGGAGGGTGATGGTCTGCTCCAGCTTGACGGTCTTCCCGCTGGCATTGTAGAAATGGAAGCTGCGGCTGCCGGTGTGGGGATCATCGGTGGTGCGGCTGCCGTTCTCAAAGACATACATGCTCATATCCGACAGCTCAAAGCTGGGATTCAGCAGCAGGTTGGGATAGTTGACGGTGACAGTGGCAATCACTTCCCGCTCGCCCAGCTGGGTGGTAACGGTGCCGTGGACGGTGTACACGCCGGGGGTGTTCATATCCACCGCCGCCACATCCGCTTCGTTCCAGACCACGGGGTCGTTGGCCGTGCCGCCCACCAGGTAACTGACCTGCACCGTAGTGGGCAGGGCCAGGGTGGCGCCCTGCTCATAGACCAGGGCGGGAGATTCGATGGATTCAATCTGCTGCTCCACTGCCTCTTCGGTGCCGGCCATCATGTACTTCCAGGACCAGAGGGAATCCAAAGCCTTGCCTTGGAAGTCAAAGTTGGCCTGGTTATCCACCGCGGAGCCGCCGAACCGCTTGCCGGCGTCGTTAGGATCATATTCCGCAGCGTAGGAGGAGGCCCAGCCAGAGCCGAAGGCTTCCCACTTGGTCTTATTGGAGGCCACAATCTCCTCGTTTTTGGTGCCGTCCTCATTGTAGGCATACTGGACGGGAATCCATGCGTTTTCCCAATAGAACACGCCGAGACCCGCGGTGCCCACGGCGGTGATGGCCTTGGTGGCGGCCACAAGCTCGTCCGCCTGGCCCTGGACAGAGAAGGGATAGGCGTTATTGGAGTCGTTGTTGTTCTTACGGACGGTGTTGTCGTGGCCGTCGCCGTCATCCAGGGTCCAGGCCCAGGAGGTCTCGGCCACCATAACCTTCTTGTTGTAGGTATCGGCCACGTTCTTGAGCACGGAGGTCAAATTGGCAGTAGTGCCGTGCCAGTAGGGATACCAGGAGGAGGCAAAGACGTCATAGTCCACGTTGTAGTCGTTCAGATTTTTTGCCTGGGAGGCGTAGTTGCCGGAGCGCTCGGGATTGGTGAAGTGGATGGCAACCAGAATGTCATGGTTGTATTCCGCCGCAATCCGGCGCACCGCAGCGGAGCCGGCGGAGAAGATCTGCGCCTTGTTGGTCCAGGAGGATTCGCCGCAGATGGAATTGGTGGTCTCATTGCCCACCTGGACCATGGCCACGTTGACGCCGCCGTCCAGCAGGGTTTTGAGACTGTTGTAGGTAAAGGCGTCAACTGCCTCCACCTTTTGGGCCACGGTATAACCGCTCCAGGCCTTGGGGGTCTGCTGCTTGCCGGGATCGGCCCAGAAATCGGAGTAGTGGAAGTCGATCAGAACCTTGAGGCCCGCGTTGGTGGCCCACTGGCCCATCTGCAGGGCCGCCTGAACATCGTTATTGCCGCCGCCGTATCCGTTGCCCTGGGCGTCAAAGGGATCGTTCCAGACACGCAGACGAATGTAGTTGAAGCCTGCGGAGGCCAGCAGGTTGAAGAAGCCCTGCTCATCCAGGGCGTTGCCCTCGTAGTCGTAGTAGGTGGCGCCGGAGTTGATAATGGACAGGTAGGAGGACACGTCGGTGCCGCGGATGAAGTCGTCGTCCGCCACGCCGTTGACCTTTTCCACGGCGATGGTGGGGGTGTGATCAAACTCTACCTCGGGGCCGGCAATGGCACCGGTGCCAAAGAGCTTCAGGTTGTCCAGATGGC